>JANXSA010000393.1 GCA_025352915.1 Rhodospirillales bacterium
CAGGCTTTGGCGCGCGCCAAAATATCGCGCGCAATGTCGTGCATGTCGGCCTCTTGTAACGATTTACCCACAGCCAATCCTTGGGCTGCCAAAAATGTGTTGGCCATGGCGCCGCCAATCACCAGGATCTCAACTTTTCCGACCAGGTTGCCGAGCAGGTCGAGTTTGGTCGACACCTTGGCGCCGCCGACAATCGCCATCACCGGGCGATCCGGATGCAACAGGGCGGCGCTGAGGGCCTCCAGTTCTGCCTGCATCAGGCGTCCGGCGTACGCGGGACGGAGATGGGCGACGCCCTCGGTGCTGGCATGGGCGCGATGGGCGGCGGAAAACGCGTCGTTGACGAAGATGTCGCACAGGGCTGCGAGTTTCGCGGCGAAGGCGGGGTCGTTGGCCTCCTCGCCGGCGTGGTAGCGGGTGTTTTCCAGCACCGCGATATCGCCCGGCTGCATCGCGGCGATGGCGGATTCGGCGGGGGCGCCGATGCAGTCATCGGCGAAAACCACCTTGCGGCCCAGGACTTCGCCCAGCGCCGCGGCCATCGGCGCCAGCGACATTTCCGGCACGCGCTTGCCCTTGGGGCGGTCGAAATGACTGCACACGATGACTTTCGCGTCCTTTTCCGACAGCTCCCGGATGGTGGGGGACAGGCGCTCGATGCGGGTGAGAGCGGAGATTTTCCCGTCGCGAACGGGCACGTTCAGGTCGGCGCGCAGCAGGATGCGCTTGCCGGCGACATCGAGGTTGTCGAGGGTTTTGAAGGTCATGATGCCCCTTTGGTGGGGCTACCCCTCACCCCAACCCTCTCCCCCAAGGGGAGAGGGAGTCTTTCTTATGGATAAAGTTTTTTTGCTTCTTTTTGTTCACAAAAAGAAGATTCTTCCTTGCCTTACATCGACCCGAACAGCGCCGCCGTGTCCGACATGCGGTTGGAGAAACCCCATTCGTTGTCGTACCAGGCCAGCACCCGCACCATGCCGGCGTCGATCACCGCCGTCTGGGTGGCGTCGAACACGCTGCTGTAGGCGACGTGGTTGAAGTCGCTGCTGACCAGGGGCTCGGTGTTGTAGCCGAGGATGCCCTTGAGCGGGCCGGACTCGCTGGCCGCCTTCATCGCGGCGTTGATTTCGTCCTTGGTCGGGGTCTTCTTCAGGACGACATCAAGCGAGACCACCGAGACGTTGGGGGTCGGCACGCGCATCGACGAGCCGTCCAGTTTGCCCTTCAGGTCGGGCATCACCAGGCCGACGGCGCGGGCGGCGCCGGTGGAGGTCGGGATCATCGACAGGTTGGCGGCGCGGGCGCGATGCAGGTCCTTGTGCAGGCCGTCCTGGAGCATCTGGTCCGAGGTATAGGCATGGATGGTCAGCATGTAGCCGCGCTCGATGCCCCAGGTGTCGTGCAGCACCTTGGCCACCGGGGTGAGGCAGTTGGTGGTGCAGGAGGCGTTGGAGATGACGGTCATCTCCTTGGTGATGATCTGGTGGTTGACGCCGTAGACGATGGTGGCATCAACGTTGTCTCCCGGTGCCGAGATCAGCACCTTGCGGGCGCCGGCCTGAAGCAGCGCCGAGGCCTTCTCCTTGCTGGCGAAGATACCGGTGCATTCCATGGCGACGTCGACGCCCTGGTAGGGCACCTTGGTCGGGTCGCGCTCGGCCGAGACGGTGATCGGGCCCCAAACGCGCCCCTGGTACTTGATGGTGATGGTGTTGCCGTTGACCTCGACCTCGCCGGGGAAGCGGCCGTGCACGCTGTCATAGCGGAACAGGTGGGCGCTGGTGGCGACATCGGCCAGGTCGTTGATGGCGATGCACTCGACATCGGTGCGCCCGCTCTCGACCATGGCGCGCAGCACCAGCCGGCCGATGCGTCCGAACCCGTTGATGGCAACTTTCACAGCCATGGAATTTCCCTCTTTCTGTTCAGCCCGTGATGGGCGGATGCCGTATTGGTGCGGCGAAATTGCGTCACGCCAGTTTTTTGCGAACGGCGGTGGCCGCGGCTTCGGCGGTGATGCCGAAATGCTTGTAGAGCTCGGCCTCGGGGGCGGAGGCGCCGAAGCCAGTCATGCCGATGAAGGTGCCGTTGGGACCGAGCCAGCGTTCCCAGCCCATCGCCACTCCGGCCTCGATGCCCACGCGGGGCGCGGTGCCGAGCACTTCGTCGCGGTAGCTGGCGTCCTGGCTGGCGAAGAGTTCCCAGCACGGCAGCGAGACCACGGCGGCCTGGATGTTCTCGCCGGCCAGCAGGTTACGCGCTTCCATTGCGAGTGCGACCTCGCTGCCGGTGGCGATCAGCGTGGCCTGGCGCGGGCCGTTGGCCTCGGCCAGGACATAGCCGCCGCGGGCACAGCGGTTCTCGCCGGCGTCGCCGCGCATCGACGGCAGGCCCTGGCGCGACAACGCCAACAGGCTCGGCCCGTCGGCGCGGCGGATTGCGAGTTCCCAGCACTCGGCGGTTTCCATCGCGTCGGCCGGGCGGAACAGATGGACGTTCGGCATGGCGCGCAGGCTGGCCAGGTGCTCGACCGGCTGGTGGGTCGGGCCGTCTTCGCCCAAGCCGATGCTGTCATGCGTCAGCACATGGATCACCCGCAGGCGCATCAGGGCGGCCAGCCGGATCGCCGGGCGCATGTAGTCGGTGAAGACGAAGAAGGTGCCGCCATAGGGGATGACGCCGCCATGCAGCGCCATGCCGTTCATGGCCGCCGCCATGCCGTGTTCGCGGACGCCGAAATGGATGTAGCGCCCGGCATAGTTGCCCGGGGTGACGAAGCCCATGCCCTTGACCAAAGTGAGGTTGGAGCCGGTGAGGTCGGCCGAGCCGCCGGCCAGCTCCGGCAGGGCGGGGACCAGGACTTCCAGCGCCTTCTGGCTGGATTGTCGGGTGGCCAGCTTCGGCCGGGTTTCGGCGATGCCAGCTTTCAGCGCGGCGACTGCTTCGTGGAAGCTGTCGGGGAACTTGCCGGCGATGGCGCGCTCGAATTCGCGGCCCTGGGTATGGCGGGCGAGGCGCTTGAGCCAACTACGTCGCGCGGTGGCACCGCGGGCACCTGCGGCTTGCCAGACGGCGCCGATATCGGCGGGGATTTCGAAGGGTGCGGCGGTCCAGCCCAAGGCTGCCTTGGCGGCGGCGGCTTCGGGCGCGCCCAGGGGGGCGCCGTGACTGCCGGCGGTGCCGGCCTTGGTGGGCGCGCCAAAGCCGATGATGGTCTTGCAGGCGAGTAGCGTCGGCTTCTTCGAGCGCATCGCCCAGGCCAGGCCGGCGGCGATCTCTGCGGGATCATGCCCGTCCAGCCGTTTCACCGCCCAGCCGGATGCTGCGAAACGCTTGAGCTGGTCATCGGAGGTCGACAGGTCCGTCCCGCCATCGATGCTGATGGCGTTATCGTCCCAGAGCACGCAGAGCTTGTCGAGCTGGAGATGGCCGGCCAGGCTGATCGCCTCCTGGCTGATGCCCTCCATCAGGCAGCCATCGCCGGCCACCACCCAGGTCCGGTGATCCACCAGCGACTTGCCGAAGCGCGCGGCCAGCATCCGCTCGGCCAGCGCGAAGCCGACGGCGTTGCCCAGGCCCTGGCCGAGCGGCCCGGTGGTGGTCTCGATGCCCGGATGCTCGCCGAATTCCGGATGGCCGGCGGCCGGCGAGTGCAGTTGGCGAAAATTCTTCAGATCGTCGATCGACATGCCCTCCTGCCCGGTCAGGTGCAGCAGTGCGTACAGCAGCATCGAGCCATGGCCGGCCGACAGGATGAAGCGGTCACGATCGGGCCAGCGCGGGTCGGCGGCGTCGAATTTGAGGAAGCGCGTCCACAATACGGTGGCCACGTCGGCCATGCCCATCGGCATGCCGGGATGACCGGATTTCGCCGCCTCGACGGCATCGATGGCCAGGGCGCGGATGGCATTGGCCATGCCGCGCTCCGGCGTCATCGGTCGGGCCAGAATTGCGGCCTGCACGGCAAGGGCGGGATTTTCGGCGTTAGCCTCGGCGATCGATGCCATGGAACCTCCTGCTCGCCGCCCTGCGAAGTTCTGGCGGCATGCATATCGGGCCGCTCATATAAGCCGTGCCCGGCGGCGGCAAGTGGTGCCGGGGCAGGGGTGGGGCGCGCGGGCCTCGCCTAGGCGTGGTCAAGTGTGTGGTAGCGGCGGGCGAAATAGACCAGGCCGTGGCCGGGGTCGCCGCTATGCACCGCGTCGACCTCGCAGAAAAAGACGCTGTGGGTGCCGACCTCGCTGACCTGGACCACCCGGCATTCGAAGCTCACCAGCGCGCCCTTCAGCGCCGTCGTGCCGTTCGGCAGGGTTGCCCACGCCGCCGTCGCGAAGCGCTGCTCGTAGTCCCCGTCTCCCATGCCGGCAAAGACCGGCGACAAATGCTGCTGGTTGGCGTGCAGCACATTGATGCAGGCGACATGGTTGTCCTTCAGCGCCTGGTTCGAGTCGCTGGTGCGATTTAGGCAGACCAGCAGCGTCGGCGGATTGTCGGTCACCGAACACACCGCACTGGCGGTAAAGCCACGCCGTCCGCCCGGCCCGTCGGTGGTGATGATGTTCACCGCGGCGCCAAGCCGGGCCATCGCGTCCCGGTAGAGTTTCTGATCGACCACGCTGCGGCTCCGCTGATATCCCCCCTCCGATCATGACGCGAGTTGGCCCGGAACCCAAATGCGGAGGATCGCTTGCCCCGTGGCGCCGGATCGCGTCATGCTCGCTGGCCGCATCGGAGGCCCCGCCATGAACGACGTCTCGCCCCAACGCACCGTCGATCCCCGCTTCGCCCAGGGGGCCGCCTATTCGCAGGGCCGCTTCGTGCCGATGGCCGAGGCGACCATCTCCGTCCTCGACTTCGGCTTCACCCGCGCCGATTCGTGCTATGACGTGGTTCACGTGAAGGACGGCGCCTTTTTCCGCCTGCCCGACCACCTCGCCCGCTTCGCCGCCTCGATGCAAAAACGCCGCCTGGCCCCGCCCGAAGACCTGGCGGGGATGGAGGCGATCCTGCACCGCGTCACCTGGCTGACTGGCCTGTCGGACGTCTATGTCGCCATGGTCGCGATTCGTGGCCGACCAAAGCCCGGCCTGCCGCGCCTGATCGCTAATTGTGACAACCACTTCGTCGCCTACGCCCTGCCGTGGATCGACGTGCTCTCGCCCGAAATCCAGGCGCGCGGCGGCCATCTCTGGATCGCCTCGATCCCGCGCATCCCCGATGCCAGCCTCGACCCCACCGCCAAGAACTACAACTGGATGGACCTCAACCGTGGTCTGATGGAGGCGCAGGACGCCGGCTTCGACACCACCGTCCTCTGCGATGCTGAAGGCCTGGTCACCGAAGGGCCTGGCTTCAACGTCTTTGTCGTCAAGGGCAGCACCGTCAGCACCTCCGGCCACGGCGTGCTCCAGGGCATCACCCGCAAAACCGTGCTGGAACTCGCCCCCGAACTCGGCCTCACCCCCCGCGTCGGCGACATCACCCGCGCCGAACTGGAAGACGCCGACGAAGTCTTCCTCGCCACCACCGCCGGCGGGGTGATGCCGATTAGCCGGATCAACACCCGCATTACCAACAACGACAGCCCGGGGCCGATTTCGCGCCGGATGAAGGAGCTCTACTGGGCGGCGCACACGCGCATCCAATGGCGCACGCCAGTGCGCGGAGATAGCATCCAGGAGTGAAGAAGTTCTTTTTTGAAAAAAAGAACCAAAAAACTTTTATCCATTTGGGCGGGTGCCAGTCGTCAGCACCCGGCCAAGACGGATGAAGTCTTTTTTCTTCAGGAAAAGAAGACTCCCTTATAACCCGCTTACCAGGCACACCCCCGCGCCCACCACCAGCACTGCGAACGTCAGCACCATCCCCACCGACCGGAACACCAGCACCTCATTCGGCTGCGACACCCCCCAGGCATGGCTGACCCGTCCCACCAGCAGCGCCAGGCCCAGCCCATGCACCAGCATCGGCGCCACGCCCAAGCTCTCGGACAGCCCGATCAGGATCAGGCCGAGCGGCACGAACTCGGCGAAATTGCCATGCACCCGGATCCGCCGGGCCAGCAACGCGTCGCCGCCATCGCCCAACCCCACCCGGCCGGCCCGGCGCAGGCTGATGACCCGAACCGACAGCAGCACGAACAGCAGGGCCAGCAACCCGGCATAGATGGCAGTGATCCGCATGGTGTTTATCTCCCGAACAGGTGTGATGTGGCATGGGCGGCCATCCCGGCATTGGAATGCCCCACCCCCGGCACGGTCGCCACCCGCCAGTTGAACGCCGTCCCCTGCGCGGCCGCCGCGCGGCGCATGGCGTCAAAGAAGAACCAGCCGCGCGCAAACCGGTGACCGCCTTGCGCCACCGCCCAGTCCTGGCGCGGCAGCGAACTGTGCTGCGGATCGGTATCGGCCTCCCCGAGCTGCAATATCACCGGCCGGGCAAATACCGCGCGCAACGTCGCGGGATCGGCCGCCGTCCCGCCCAGCCCCTCGGGAAACGGCCGGTCGATCGCCAGCGTGTACGAGCCGGCATTGGCAATGACGATGCTCTCGGCCTTCTTCGCCCCGGTCAGCAACAGATAGCGATGGACGAACTGCGCCCCGGCCGAATGCCCATACAGGATGAACCCCGGCCGCGTTGCATGTGCCGCCTCCATCGCCGCCGCCACCACGCGGTCGAACGCGTGAAAACTCCAGCTCTCCGGTGCCGTCGCCCGCCCCTCCTCATCCACCAAATTGCCGAAATTATACCAGCGCGTGCCGGGAAACTTGCTGGCCGAGAACTCCGGCACCAGCACCAAAAACCCGCCGGCCTCGGCCAGCGCCGCCCATTCGTCGCGATACCGGCTGGCGTCACGGTTCAGCCCGTGCATCACCACCACCACGCGGCCGTCCTCGTCCCAGCCAGCCGGCCGATGGAACCACACCGGCATCGCCTCGCGCGTCGCCCCCGCGGCCTCGGCCACCTCGATCCGCCCGCTGCCCGGCGGCAGATGCGCGGACGCGGGAAAGCCCAGCAGCATGGCAACGACTGCCAAAACCACTCGCATCATCGCACCGCTGCCTCCCGTCCGCGGATCATGTCCGCCGCCTTCTCCGCGATCGCCATGGTGGTGGCATAGGTGTTGGCCGAGATCATGCTCGGCATCACCGAGGCATCCACCACCCGCAACCCCTCCATCCCATGCACCTGCAACCGGTCGCTCACCACCGCACCGGGATCGCTATCTGGCCCCATCTTGCAAGTCCCGATCAGGTGATAGGTGGTCGAGCCATTGCGCCGGGCGAAATCCAGCCACTCGTCATCGCTCTGCACCTGCCCCCCCGGCAGCACCTCGCCATCCACGAACGGCGCCAGCTCCGGCGTCGACAACAGCCGCCGCATCAACCGCAACCCGCCCAGCAACACCCGCCAATCCCCCGGCGCCGACAGATAATTCGGCTGGAGCACCGGGTCCTCCCACACATCGGTCGACCGCGCCCGCACATACCCATGGCTCTCCGGCCGATGCTGCCACGCCCCCGCCGTCATGCCGGGATAATCGTCCAGCTCGTAGTTCCGGCCCTCCTTGTAGCTCCCCGGCGTGAACACGCATTGCAAATCCGGCACGTCGAGCCCCTCGAAACTCTTCCAGAATACAAACACCTGGCTCGGCACCACCGACAGGATCGACGGCCGCCCCGCCGCCCAGCGCGCCACCTGCCCCACCAGCCGCGTCCCCTTGGCCAACTCGTTCAGCGTCACCGTGCCCGGCTTGGCCCGGTTCACCACCCGCACCGCGTAATGGTCGCGGAAATTCTCCCCCACGCCCCGCAACTCATGCCGAATCGGCACCCCCAGCGACGCCAGCAACGCCGCCGGCCCAATCCCCGAAACCTGCAACAGCCGCGCCGTATTCACCGTGCCACCGCACAAAATCACCTCGCGCCGCGCCCTTACCTCCACCGGCACGCCGCCGCGCAGCTTGAGATACCGCACCCCGACGGCCCGCTTGCCCTCCAGTATCACCTCGCTCGCCCTGGCGTCCGTCCGCACCTCCAGATTCGCCCGCGCCATCGCCGGCTTCAAAAACCCCCGCGCCGCACTGACCCGCCGCCCATTCAGGATCGCCCGCTGGAAATACCCCACCCCCGCCTGGTCGCCGCTGTTGTAATCGGGATTACGCGGAATTCCCGCCCCCACCGCGCCAGCAATGAACGCCTCGGACACCGGGTGAAACCAGTCCTGGTCGGTCACCGGAATCCCGCCATCGCGCCCATGCTTGTCGCTCGGGTCCACCCCGATCCGCCGCTCCGAGCGTTTGTAATACGGCAGCATGTCGTCATAGCCCCAGCCACGATTGCCGCGCTGCGCCCAGCTATCCAAATCCGCCGGCTGCCCCCGGTTATAGATCATGCCGTTGATCGAGCTCGACCCGCCCAGCACCCGCCCCTGCACCGTGGCAATCTGCCGCCCCCCGGTATTCTCGGTTGGCTCCGTCCGGAACTGCCAGGTCACCCCAGGATTGCCCATCGTCTTGATGAACCCCGCCGGCACATGAATCCACGGATTGCGATCCGGCGGCCCCGCCTCCAGCACACACACCGTAACCCCGGCATCCTCGCTCAGCCTGGCCGCAAGCACCGACCCCGCCGCCCCGGCGCCCACGATCACATAGTCAAATTCGTCCGCCATGCGCGTCGTTATCCCCAAGTAAGCAAGAGCCTCCGGCGGCAAAGGGCCGGCGGCCCTTTGATCCCATTAATTAAGCCCCGCAGGCAATCGCCATCGCGCTGAGTGGATGAGGTCAAGGGGCCGCCGGCCCGTCACGCGAAAGCGTGCTGCGCACGACGCCGCCGGAGGCGCTTGCTTCCTTTTTTCCGCGGCGCTGCACAAAAAACCTCGCCCAACCCGTAGACTCGCTCCGGCGCTGGTGCATGATCCCCAGGATGCCACCCCCGCAGGAGCCCCGCATGACCTTCCCCGAGATCACCGAGGCGATGATCCAGGCCTGGCACGGCGTGGTCCCTCCCAACGACCCGGCCCGCCGCATGGCCGCCGACCTGACCCAGACCATCGCCGCCTTTGAGAAAATCCGCGGCCGCATGCGCTTCGAGGACGAGCCCGCCTCCTTCGAAGCCGCCCTCAGGGAGTGCAAGGAATGAGCGGTCTCGCCGACTGGGGCCTGGTCCAGGCCGCCGACGCCATCGCCGCCCGCGAAATCACCTCCACCGAATTGCTCGAAGCCTATCTCAAGCGCCTCGACTCGGTGAATCCGACCCTCAACGCCACCATCTGGGTGGACCGCGACCGCGCCCGTGGCGATGCCTTCGGCGCCGATGCAGCAATGGCTTCGGGCAAGGCGAAGGGAAAGCTGTTCGGCATCCCGCTCGCCCACAAGGACATGTACTACCAGGCCGGCCGGCCGAGCACCTGCGGTTCGGCGATCCGCCGCGACTTCGTGCCCGACTACACCTGCACCGTGGTCGAGCGCCTGGCCGACGAAGGCGCCTTCAGCTGCGCCGGCCTCAACATGGCCGAGTTCGCCCAGAACCCGACCGGCCACAACCGTGCCTTTGGCGATTGCCACAACCCGTGGAACCCGCCCTACATCACCGGCGGTTCCTCCTCCGGCTCCGGCGCTGCCGTCGCCGCCGGCATCACCCCGGCCTCGCTCGGCTCGGACACCGGCGGCTCGATCCGCCTGCCGGCCTCGGCCTGCGGCGTCACCGGCATCAAGCCGACCCAGACCCGCGTCAGCCGCTACGGCGTGATGCCGCTATCCTTCTCCGCCGACAATGTCGGCCCCCTTGCCCGCAGCGCGCTCGACTGCGCCCGCATCCTCGGCATCATCGCCGGCCACGACGCGAAAGACCCCACCAGCGCCCGCGAGCGCGTGCCGGATTACGAAGGCGCCTGCGACGGCGACCTGCGCGGCCAGCGCATCGGCGTCCCCGAGAACTACTTCTTCGACACCGCCGCCCCCGAAATCCGCGCCGCCTTCGACGCCGCGATTGAGGTCCTGCGCGCCCGCGGTGCCACCATCGTCCCGGTCGAACTCCCCCTGATGGACGCCATCACCGCCTATGTCGGCGTCCTCTCCCGCGTCGAATCCGCCACCATCCACGCCAATTGGATGCGCGAACAATCGCAGTCCTACGCCCAGCACCTCTCCGGCCGCATCTACCCCGGCTACGCCATCCCCGGCGCCTATTACGTCGAGGCCCTGGCCCAGCGCGGCCCGGTGCTGAAACAGTTCACCAAGGAGGTCTTCTCCAAAATCGACGTCCTCGCCTCGCCCACCATCCCGACCCTGCTGCCCACCCTGGCCGAAACCGACATCGACCACGGCCCCCCGGGCACCGAGCACAAATTCATGGCCATCTCGGCCAACACCCGCCCGTTCAACTATCTCGGCCTGCCCAGCACCAGCCAGCCCTGCGGCTTCGACCCCAACGGCCTGCCGATCGGCCTGCAACTCGCCGCCCGCCCGTTCTCCGAAGCCCGCCTGTTCCGCGTCGCCGACGCCTACCAGCGCGACACGGACTGGCACGCCCGCCGCCCGAAAGTCGCCGCATGAAATCGAAGATCGCCTTCATCGGCACCGGCGGCACCATCGCCTCGATCGGCGCCACCAACCTGGAACTCCAGGATTACGGCGCCAACGGCGTGATGCTGCAAGCGAGCGAAATCCTCGCCAAATTCCCCGAAGCGCAGCACTTCGCCGATGTTTTCGCCGTCGACTTCAAGGCCATCGCCAGCCCCGCCATCAGTTTCCCGGAATGGAAATCCCTCGTCCTGCTCTGCGATGATCTCGCAGCCAAACACCCCGACCTCGCCGGCATCGTCATCGGCCACGGCACCGCCACGCTGGAGGAAACCGCCTATTTCCTCAGCCTCACCCTGAAAATCACCATCCCCGTCGTCCTCGTCGGCAGCCAGCGCCCGGCCAGCGCGCTCTCCACCGATGCCGGCCTCAACCTGGCCAACGCCGTCCGCGTCGCCGCCTCCCCCGACGCCGTCGGCCTCGGCGTCCTCACCCTCCTGAACGACGAAATCCACGCCGCCCGCGACGTCGCCAAGACCTCCACCATGCGCCTGCAAACCTTCCGCACCCCGGACTTCGGCGCCCTCGGCCACGCCGACGGCGACGCCATCGCCTTCTACCGCCGCCCGATCCGCCGCGCCTACCCCAACACCGAATTCGACATCCGCACCCTGGACGCCCTCCCACGGGTCGACATCGCCTATTCCTACGCCGGCGCCGACGGCACCGCCGTCCGTGCCTTCGCCGCCGCCGGCGCCCGCGGCATCATCGCCGCCGGCTTCGCCCCAGGCTTCACCGCCCCCGGCGATTTCACCGCCCTCGAAGCGGCGGTGAAACAGGGCATCATCGTCATGCAAGGCACCCGCGTCGGCTCGGGCCGGACTCACAAAGGCAAACGCCTGCGCGAGGCCGGGTTTCTCATCACCGACAACCTGACCCCGCAAAAAGCCCGCATCCTGCTGGCATTGGCGCTGACGAAAACCAGCGATCCCGCGGAGATCGAACGAGTATTTCTAGAATATTAAAGGTCTTTTTTTGTGAACAAAAAGAAGCAAAAAACTTTATCCATTTGCACCCGGACCTGACGACCTGCACCCATACAAATGGATAAAAGTTTTTTGGTTCTTTTTTTCAAAAAAAGAACCCTTACTATCCTCATAAATCCCCTCATTTTTTACTCTGGTACTACCTTGGCACTCTCTTTCATGACTCTGAATGACCCCGTTGTTCTTGTCATTTTTTGCCCAGGCTCAACGTGCAGCAGGCGGCCAGACGCG
>JANXSA010000462.1 GCA_025352915.1 Rhodospirillales bacterium
CCATGGCCTCTCCCCCAAAAAAAACCAATCCCGTCATCCTGAGCAAAGCGAAGGACCCACGCTTCTTCCTTAGCTTCTAACCCCGCACACCCCCCCAACATCCCCTCTTCCCCCCACACGCCCCCCTCATGCATCATCCCGCCATGCGCGGCACAACCCTCGTCCGAAAATTCGCCGAAGAAACCATCGCCTTCGGCGGCCTCCCCCTGCGCCGCGCCGATGCCGCCCGCATCGCCACCGCCTGGCAATACCGCCCCGGCCAAATGGACCGCTTCGTCTGGGCCAAGCCCCCCCTCCCGAACGCCGACCCCCTCCCCCTGGCCCTCGCCGCCACCATCATCGGCCTGCCGCCCGAATCCCTGGGAACCCACTGACCCCATGCCCAACGCCCTGCACTACGGCGACAACCTGACCGTCCTGCGCGACAGCATCGCCAGCGAATCCGTCGACCTGATCTACCTCGACCCCCCCTTCAACTCGAACGCCACCTACAACGTCCTCTTCCGCGCCCCCGCCGGCCAGCAAAGCGAAGCCCAGCTCGAAGCCTTCGACGACACCTGGCACTGGGGCGACAGCGCTTCCCGGGCTTTCGACGACGTCATCCACGGCCGCAACCCCGATGTCGCCACCATGCTCCGCGCCATGCGCAGTTTTCTGGGTGAAAACGACATGATGGCCTATCTCGCCATGATGGCCGCCCGGCTGATCGAACTGCACCGCGTGCTCAAGCCAACCGGCAGCCTGTATCTGCACTGCGATCCCACGGCGAGCCACTATCTCAAGATTTTGTTGGATGCGGTATTTGGAGCAGGACGACTCCAAAATGAAATTATCTGGAAGCGAACCAGCGCGCACAGCGATCATACGCAGGGCGCAAGACACTTTGGGCGCGTGACGGATACTGTCCTGTTCTATGCCAAAGGCGAAAACCAGACATTTCATGTCCAATTCAGCAACTATGACCAGAGTTACATTGACCGCGACTACCGTCGCCTCGACCCAAATGGCCGAAGGTATCGGCTCTCTGATATGTCCGGCCCTGGCGGCGCCGCTAATGGCAACCCGGTCTATGAAGTAATGGGGGTCACCCGTCCTTGGCGCTATTCCAAGGAACGAATGGACCAGTTTGTCGCTGACGGCCGTGTCGAGCAGACACGACCCGGTGCCGTCCCCCAGCTAAAGCGCTATCTGGACGAGATGCCCGGTGTTCCTGTCCAGAATCTTTGGGCCGACATGCCCGGAATCAACAATCGTGCTTCCGAGTTCCTCGGCTACCCCACCCAAAAGCCTCTCGCCCTCCTCGAAAGAATCATCAACGCCAGCAGCAACCCCGGCGACATCGTCCTCGATCCCTTCTGCGGCTGCGGCACCGCCGTCCACGCCGCCGAAAAGCTCGGCCGCCAATGGATCGGCATCGACATCACCCACCTCTCCATCAGCCTGATCGAACGCCGCCTCAAAGACGCCTTCCCCGCCATCGCCTTCGACGTTCACGGCACGCCGAAGGATTTCGCCGGCGCCCGCGACCTCGCCGCCCGCAACAAGGATCAGTTCCAGTGGTGGGCCATCTCCCTCGTCGACGCCGTCCCCCAGGGCGGCGTCAAGAAGAAGGGCATGGATCGCGGCATCGACGGCATCCGCTGGGTCCGCACCGGCCCGCGCGGCACCGACGTCGAACAGGTCATCGTCTCGGTAAAAGGCGGCGACAACGTCACCAGCGCCATGGTCCGCGACCTCAAGGGCACCGTCGACCGCGAAAACGCCGCCGCCGGCCTCTTCGTCACCCTCGCCGAACCCACCCGCGAGATGCAGCGCGAAGCCGCAGCCTCCGGCCTCTTCGAAACCAGCTTCGGCCGCCACCCCAAAATCCAGATCATCACCATCCGCGAACTCCTCGCCGGCATCCGCCCGGACCTGCCCTCCCTCGGCCGCAACGAAGGCTTCCGCAGCACCCCCCGCGAACGCGGCAAATCCGCCGAACAATCCGACCTCGGCATCTAGCCCCACCCCCCCGGCCCGCCTCCCCTTCTCCCGTCATCCTGAACGAAGTGAAGGACCCACGCTTCTCGCTCCCAACCGCCCCGCGTTCGCCCCCCGACCCCCTACCGCCCGG
>JANXSA010000484.1 GCA_025352915.1 Rhodospirillales bacterium
AAGCTGATCGAGATCGCGCGCGCGGTGCAGCTGGAGTGGCATTTTTCCAAGCCGGAGATCCTGGGTATCTGGCTGAGCCTGGCGCCCTATGGCGGCAATCTGGAGGGCGTGCGGGCGGGTTCGCTGGCTTGGTTCGGCACTGGTCCGGCTTTGCTCGATCCGGCCCAGGCGGCGCTGCTGGTGGCGATCCCGCGCCGGCCGGAGGCGCTGCGGCCGGACCGCCATGCCGAACGCGCCCGTGTGCTGCGCGACCGCATCATGGGTGCGGATGGTGGCGCGATGCCAACCCAGCGCGTCGCCTTGCCGCGGCATGCGCGCCAGGCGGTCGCCGCGTTACCGCGCGCTGGCCCTCTTCCTGTCGACCGGGTGGTGACCACGTTGGACCTGCCGATGCAGCGGATGCTGGAGCGCTTCGCCGCCGAGCGGTTGCGCGGCTTGCCGGAGCGGGCCTCGATCGCGGTGTTGGTGGCCGACATGGCGACGCGGGAGCTGCGCGCGGTGGTGTCCGGCGGCGACGGTCTGCAAGCGGGCATCCTGCAAGCGGGGCGGGCAGGGGCGATGGACCTGACCCGGGCGGTGCGTTCGCCGGGCTCGGCGATGAAGCCATTCATCTATGCCATGGCGTTCCAGGACGGCATCGCGGCGCCGCAGACGCGGGTGGACGACCTGCCGCGCCGGTTCGGCGCATACGCGCCCGAGGATTTCGACCGCAGCTTCCAAGGCGCGGTCACGGCGGCGGATGCACTGCGCCGGTCGCTGAACCTGCCGGCGGTGGCGCTGTTGGACCGGGTGGGGCCGCTGCGCTTTGCCGCGGCGATGAAGGGGGCAGGGGTGACATTGCGTCTGCCGCCGGGGGCGGACCCGTCGCTGCCGTTGGCGTTGGGCGGCGCCGGGGTGACGTTGCGCGAGTTGGCCGGTTTGTATGCGGCACTCGGCAGCGATGGCCGGGCCACGGCATTGCGGTTGGTGCCTGGCGAGGCCACCGCGCGCGATTTTCTCCAGCCTCGTGCCGCCGCGGTGATTGCCGAGGTGCTGACGCAACGTTTTCCTGATGGCGGGCCAGCGGGGGTGGCATGGAAGACCGGCACCAGTTGGGGCGGGCGCGATGCCTGGGCATTGGGCTTCGATGCCGCCCATGTCGCCGGTGTCTGGGTTGGCCGGCCGGATGGCACGCCGCTGCCGGGGGCGACCGGGCGCAATCTCGCCTTGCCGCTGTTGGCGCGGGTGATGGAGTTGCTGCCACCGGCTCCGAGACCGGAGCCAAGGTCTGATGCGCGGCCGGTTACATCTTCGCGCGTCGGCCAGGAGGATGCGCTGCGGCTGTTGTTTCCGCCGCCCGGTGCGGTGTTGAACGGTGATTCGGCGGTGGTGCTGCGGGTGATGGGCGGACGCCGCCCGCTGACATTCCTGGTGGACGGAGCCAGGCTGGCGACCGACCCGGCGCGGCGCGAGGCGGCGTGGCAGCCGGCGGGGCCGGGGTTCTATCGACTGGTTGTGCTGGACGCTGATGGCGGGATGGCGCGCGCCGCCGTACAGGTGAAATAGTGGTGCCAGAAACAAACGGCCCGCCCCCGTTTTGTGGAGGCGGGCCGCGTCGGCTGTACCGAAGTTCAGGCTGGCGTCAGACCACCGTCGCCTTGGCCAAGTCGTAGGTCACCGAGGCGCCGCCGGCGCCCTTGTTGGCCTTGTCCATCTGGGTGCCCTTGAACTCGATCTTGGTGAAGTTCAGCGATAGCGACTCGCTGGGCCGGTCGCCGCCGCTGCTGATCGAATAGCCGCTGATCAGCACGTTTTCCAGCTTGTAGGCCATGTAGACCTCGAGCTTCTTGCCGTCGGTCTTGACGAAGTCGATCGTGACTTTCTTGCCCTCGCCCTGCAGCGCCTCGTCGAGGATCTTCGTGGTGGCGATGTCCTGAGCCTTGGTCACCACGATTTCGCTGATGCTCGGCGCGCTCGATTCACGATCGGCGCTGGCACCGGTCGGTGACGAGATGCCGCGACCCACGCCCCACTGGAACGAGTTCAGCTCGACCCACTTCTCGTGACCTTCGGCGGTGACGTCCCCATCGATTCCGTCGTATTTCATGTAGATAGGCATTGGTGTTCTCCTGTTGCTGCCGTCCGGTGCTCAGCCAAGCGTGTAGGTAAACGATCCCTCGGGATCGATGCCGACGGCGATGCGGTTGATCGCGCCCCCCTCGGCCAGCCGCCCCAGAACCTCGGCAGATAGCTCCGGTAGCAGGGTCCGCGACAGTATATTCTCAACGTTGCGCGCGCCTGATGAACTTTCCGTGCAGCGGCGTGCAATCGTGTCAACAAGTTCGTTATCGAATTCGAACTCCGCCTTGTAGGCGTCGCGCACCCGCCGCGCGATACGGTTGAGCTGCAGGCCGACGATCTGGCGGATGATCGCTTCCGATAACGGGAAATAGGGCACGAGGTTCACGCGGCCGAGGAAGGCCGGCTTGAAATACTTCATCAGCTCCGGCATCAGCGCCTCGCGCAACCCGGCGGCATCCGGCGCGGTTTCGGGGTCGGCGAACAGCTTGGTGATCAGATCGCTGCCGGCGTTGGACGTCATGATGATGACGGTGTTCTTGAAGTCGATGTCGCGGCCTTCGCCGTCCTTCATGTTGCCCTTGTCGAACACCTGGAAGAACACGTCCTGCACCCCGGGATGGGCTTTCTCCATCTCGTCCAGCAGCACGACGGAATAGGGCCGCCGGCGTACCGCCTCGGTCAGGATGCCGCCCTCGCCATAGCCGATATAGCCCGGCGGCGAGCCCATCAGCAGGCTGACCTTATGCTCCTCCTTGAACTCGGTCATGTTGATGGTGGTTATGTTCTGCTCGCCGCCATAGAGCAGGTCGGCGAGCGTCAGCGCGGTTTCGGTCTTGCCGGTGCCGGAGGTGCCGACCATCAGGAACACGCCGATCGGCTTGCGCGGGTCGGTCAGCTTGGCGCGGCTGGTGCGGATTGCCTGGGCGACGGCCTCCAGCGCGTGATCCTGGCCGACGATGCGCCGGCCCATTGCCGCCTGGAGATTGAGCACGGTGTTGATCTCGTCGGACTGCATGCGCCCGGCCGGGATACCGGTCCAGCTTTCGACGATCTCGGCCACCGCCTGGGCATCGACCACCGGGAACACCAGCGGTTGTTCGCCCTGCAACGCCGAAAGCTTGTTGGTGGCCTCGGCCAGCTTGGCGCGCAGTCCGTCCTTGTCCTGGCCGTCATCGGGGTTTTCGATGTGCCCCCTGGTCTCGGAAATTTCGGTTGCCAGCGTCTTCTCTTCGCCCCAGCGCACTTCGAGCGCCAGGCGGTCCGCGTCGAGCTTCGCGCGCTCCTCGATCAGTTCGTCCCTGCGCGCGCCATGATCGGCGCCGGCGGCGCTCTCGCGGTCGAGGATGGCTAATTCGGTGTTGATCAGCGCGATGCGGCGAATGCGGTCTTCCAGTTGGGCCGGCATCGCCGCCTGGCTCATCGCCACCCGGGCACAGGCCGTGTCGATCAGCGATACCGCCTTGTCGGGCAGTTGCCGGCTGGGGATAAAGCGGGCGGATAGTTTCACCGCCGCTTCGACCGCCTCGTCCAGGATGCGGATGCCATGGTGCTTCTCCAGCGTCGCCACAATGCCGCGCACCATGGCAATCGCGATCGGCTCGCTTGGCTCCTCGACCTTGACCACCTGGAAGCGCCGGGTCAGCGCCGCGTCCTTTTCGAAATACTTCTTGTACTCGGCCCAGGTGGTCGCCGCGATGGTGCGCAGCTCACCGCGCGCCAGGGCGGGTTTCAGCAGGTTGGCGGCATCGCCCTGGCCGGCCGATCCGCCGGCGCCGATCATCTGGTGCGCCTCGTCGATGAACAGGATGATCGGCTTGGGCGAGGCCTTCACTTCCTCGATGACATTCTTCAGCCGGTTCTCGAACTCGCCCTTCACCCCGGCACCGGCCTGCAACAGGCCGAGATCCAGGGTGCGGATGACGACATTCTTCAACGCCGGCGGCACGTCGCCTTCTGCGATTCGCAAGGCGAAGCCCTCGACCACTGCGGTTTTGCCCACCCCGGCCTCACCGGTGAGGATCGGGTTGTTCTGGCGCCGGCGCGTCAGGATATCGACCACCTGCCGGATCTCGGTGTCCCGCCCCAGGATCGGATCGATCTTGCCGGCGCGCGCCTTGGCGGTCAGGTCGATGGTGAACTGGTCGAGCGCCCCCGAGCCGGCCGGGCGCGGCATCCCCTCTCCGCCCTCGCCGCCGGTGGCGGGGGCACCATCGACCGACATGGTGGCGGTGGCGGCCTCGACGCTGTCGCGGGTGATGGCCAGAAGGTCGCGCTTGAGCGCATCGGCGTTGATCTTGCCGAACTGGCTGGACGCCTCGCGCGTGCGCCGCGCCAGCGTCTCATCGGCCAACATGGCCCACAGTAGGTGCCCGGAGCGCACGCGCGTCAGCCCATGCTCCACCGAGGCGAGCGCCCAGGCCTCCTTCATCGCCAGGGTGATGTCGGGCGACAGGCCGGGCGCGCGGGCATTGCCGGTCTTGAACTTGTCCAGCGCACGGTTGAGGTCGGTGGTGAAGCGGCCGTGATCGGCGTCGTAGTGGCGCAGGATCGCGGCGATGTCGGTGTCGGTGCCGTCGGCCAACTTCAGCAGCCAATGCTCCAACTCGACTTCGTAGTGGCTGCGCGACATGGTCAGAGCCGCGGCAGTCTGTACGGCGCGCTGACAATGGTCGTTGAGGCGTCCAAGCAAGGCCCGCAGGTCGATGGCAGCCATTGTTCTTCCCCGTCCCCGTCATGGGGTGCCTTTGCCGCCTGACCGGGCCAGTTTCGCCGCCCGTCCAATCCGCCGGCGACGATATGTGTCCCAAGGCCTGCGAGTCCATAGACGCCGCCGTTGCGTCGGCAAATAGTTTGCGACGATATAGCTCCCCATGTGCAGGCGCGTGGTCCTGCCGGTGGGAGGTGGCGATGGCTGATTGGCCCGACGGGATCGACATGGACGCGCTGCTTGCCCCGATCGCCGAGGATGCGCCCGCGGGGCGCGACCTGCGCGAGGATTTCTCAGCCCAGTCGACGTACTACCGGCTTCGGGACGCCCGCGCCGAGGCCCGCGCGGCGGAACGCCAGGCCGATGCCGACCCCAGCGCCGAGTCCGGGATGCCGCCGCAATGGCGCCAGGTGCGCGCCCTGGCGATCCAGGCGCTGAGCGGCCAGAGCAAGGACATCGAGGTGGCGGCCTGGCTCACCGAGGCGCTGGTGCGGCTCGAGGGTCCGCGCGGTCTCGCCGCCGGTGCCCACCTGATCGCCAAGCTTGCCGAGGCGTATTGGGACCAGAACCTGTATCCCGTGCCGGACGAGGACGGCATCGCCACCCTGGTCGCCCCGGTCACCGGGCTGAACGGCGAGGGCGGCGACGGCACGCTGGCCCAGCCGCTGCGCAAGCTCACCCTGTTCCGCCGACCAGACGGCTCGGACATGGCGTTTTGGCAATACAAGCAATCCGAGCAGCTGGCGACGATGGAGACCGCCCGCGCGGCCCAGAAGGTGGCCGCCGGGGTGACCCCGATGGACGCCGTGGAGAAAGAGGCCCGCGCCGCCGGGATGGCGCATTTCGCCGCCTTGCGCACGGCGCTGCAGGCGGCCTTCGACGCCTGGCTGGCGATGGGCGAGGTGCTCGACGCCAAGGCCGGCATGGACGGCCCGCCGACGCGCGCGGTGCGCGAGTTGCTCGAGGAACTGCTCGGGGTCGCGCGCAAATACGCGCCAGCCGAGGAGGCCGTGGCGGAGAGCGACGCTGGTGCGCCCGGCACCGCCGACGGCGCAGCTTCTGGCGGAACATCGGGCGGCATGATGCCGCGCGGTCCGCTGGCCGGCGCGGTCAACCGCGAGGACATGCTGAAGGAATTGTCGCGCATCGCGGATTACTTCCGCCGCACCGAGCCGCAATCGCCGCTGGCCTACACGCTGGAGGAGGCGATCCGCCGTGGCCGCATGACCTGGCCGGAGCTGCTGGCCGAAATCGTCTCCGACACCACGGTGCGCGACGGCATCCTGATGCAGCTGGGCATTCGCCCGCCGGTGCCGGACGAGGGCGGAACGGGCGAAGGCGGGGGCGGGTGGTAGCGTCTGGCACGTTTATGCGGTTGTTGCCGATCACAGAACGTTGACCGTTGAAACGCAAGGTTCATTGACCGCGGAGCTGACCACTGTCTAAGCTTACGTTAACCAGCGCTTGCGAGCGCAGATAGCTGCGGGCGACACGCCGCCGTGACGAATTGGCCGTATTGGCGAATGGACGGGCCAGACCCGTACTACTACGCGAACTTCTTGGGGGAACTACCATGAGCGCCAGCGTTCACGACAAACTCAACCGGGTGCGCAAGCCCCGCGTTCACATCACCTATGATGTGGAAACCGAGGGTGCGCAGGTGGTGCGCGAGCTGCCATTCGTGGTCGGCGTGATGGGCGATTTCTCCGGCGACCCAACCCAGCCGCTGCGCCCGATGGCCGAGCGCAAGTTCATCCAGATCGATCGCGACAACTTCAACGACGTGATGGCGCGCATGACGCCGGGCGTGAAGATGCGGGTCGACAACAAGCTCGCCGATGACGGCAGCCAGATGGCCGTCGACCTCAAGTTCAACTCGATGGAGGATTTCGAACCGGCCAAGGTCGCCGAGCAGGTCCCGGCGCTGAAGGCGCTGATGGAAACCCGCAACAAGCTGCGCGACCTGATGAGCAAGGTGGACCGCTCGGAAGAGCTGGAAAACCTGCTGGAACAGGTGCTGAAGAACGAAGACGACTTCAAGGCGCTTTCGGGCCAGCTCGGCCTCGACAAGAAGGAGGGCTGAACGATGTCGCAGACCCAATCCACGCCGGGCGGCGGCGGCGAAGCCACCACCGAAGGCACGAGCTTCCTGGATCAGGTTGTCGCCGCCACCAAGCAGACCGAGCCTGACCGCGCGCAGGAACTGGTCAGGACGCTGATGGAGCAGGCGCTGTCCGGCACCGTCACCTTCGACAAGAACCTGACCCGCACCTTCGACCGTGCCATCCAGGCGATCGACCGGAAGATCTCGTCCCAGCTCAACGAGGTCATGCACAACGAGAAATTCCTCAAGCTCGAGGGCTCATGGCGCGGCCTGAACCATCTGGTGATGAACTCAGAGACCGGCGCCTCGCTGAAGATCCGGGTGCTGAACGCCTCCAAGCGCGACCTCACCCGCGACCTGACCAAGGCGG
>JANXSA010000493.1 GCA_025352915.1 Rhodospirillales bacterium
CTCGCCGGCGGCCAGTACCAGCGGGCTAGGTGAAGCCCCAACATCAACCACCACCCGAACCGGGTTGCGCACGAGCAGCGCGCGGGCTTGTTGCGGGATGTCGGTCGCCGGGTACCGCAACCCGAGGAAGGACTCGACACCGCTGCGGACCCGTTCGGCAATCACCTCACCCGAGCCATCGGGATGAAAACGGTAGATCATGACCCGGTCGAAGTCGGTTACCGCCTGCACGAGCCGAGCCGCCTCATGCATCAAGCTCGACCGGCCCTTGATCCGGTTCAGCATCGAGCGAACCATCGCGCCTGCGTTCAAATCGCCGGTCGGCGTGCTCGGTTCAGCCTCAATGACGATCAACCCGCCGGATTTGTGGATCGCCAGATCGTAGCTGGCACCATTTTCCTGAAGCTGAACGGCAAAGCTCCGCTCGACCGCATCGAGTCCCCCGAGGAGTGAAAGCCGATTTCGAACCAGGTGAATTGTCGCAGGCTGAAACACGTCGCGCAACGGAAGTCGCAACACCTGATCGACCGACAGGCCGAGAAAATCCGCGATGTTTGCCGAGACGCGTGAAATCCGCCAATCGCTCGAAACCGCGATGAGGAAGCCGATCGGTTGTATTGCGTTGATGTGTTGGATCTGCTCCCGGTCACAACTCGTCAGGTCAACGTCATAGGACGCACGCACACTTGTCTGATTACTCATGCCATGCCATCCAATCTTCATATGCCGCGAATACAACCGTCGCCGCCGTTGTCGCGCATGTTTGCGACTTGGGGTCGGGCAGGTTCTTCTCAAGGTCGACCACGAAAGCCTGCAAGTCGTTTTCCCCCAAACCCGTCAGGAAACGGACTGGAAGTGCTGCATGGCCGTCGGTGCGACCCGCCATGGCGCGCGCCATGACTTTCCCGCCCAGCGATGCACCCAGCAGGACATAGCGTGCGCCGATCAACTGGGCCGCACCCTGGCCGATGGCGAGCGGGGTACAGCGGGGCAGGTCGCCGATCGCCGACCGGGTCATGCCCAGTTCGGCGAGATCGTCGCGCAGGCATTGGGTCAAACTTCCGCCAAGCCCAAGCACCGGTTCGGCCATCGCGTAAAACCCATATGAGCGCGCCAGCACGCGACAATATTCGTCCCGCCCGATGGTGCCCGCCGCCAGCCGTGCCAGCGCAGGGTGGCGATGCATGCGTTCATGAATGTCGTGCGTCGCCGTCCGCAACGCTATCCGCGCAGTAGGCTGCCGCATCGCGTCCAACGGCGGGCACGCAGCGGAAACAGCAACTGTGCGCGACGGGCGTTTGGCATCAACCGCAGGCGTGAATGGCTCGACTCTCACGTACTTCTCTCTGGACACCGACGACCAAACCCGCATCGTGGTAAACAATGGTTGCGACTCATAATCGTGAAAACTGTCAGGGCGACATCAACTTTTGTTCAACGCGACCCAAATGCCCAGCGCCAGCCCCGTTGCGCTACCTTGCATGCTGGCCATCCGGCAGCGGCTTCAGGTGGGATACCACCAACCCACCCGCCCGCGCGTTGACCAGCAGCGCGGCGAGGGCGCCGACGGCAGCGTCGGCGTCGGCCAGGCGAAGCGCCTCCTGGTAGGCGCCGCTCACCGCAGCAGCAGCAATGCCCGGCAGGCGCCCGCGCCGGGGGCGGTTATCTCCCCGGCATCGCGGAACCCGGCCTGGCGCAGCGGCGCCAGTTGCTCGGGCGTCGCCAGGCTGAGCCGGGCGCCGGCGCTTCCCGGCACCTGGCGGAAGTAGTGGCGATAATGCGCCACGTCGCGCGGGTCCGCCGCCAGCAACGCCAGCGCCGCATTGGCGCCGCCGGCCAGGGCCAACGGCGCGGTGCCGGCCGGGGTCTCGGTGACGGTCACGGCGCGGCCGCTGCGGTGAAATGCGTAGCGCACCTGCACCAGGTTGAAGCCGTCCGCGGTGCCCAGCAGCAGCAGGTTCGGGTCGGCCCCGCCCAGCCGCGCCAGCACCGGGCGCCAGTCGCAGCTTAGCGCCGGGCGGGCCTGGGCAGCGCGCAACCCGGCCAGCGGCGGCGGCGCCGGCCATAGCACGACAAGCAGCAGCAGCACCGCTTGGCCACCGAGCAACCCGGCGAC
>JANXSA010000515.1 GCA_025352915.1 Rhodospirillales bacterium
GTCGAGGGCAGAGCCCCGGCCTTGCTTCCCTTTCCCCACCGCCCTGCTACGGTTTGCCCAGCACGGGGGAGAGTCACATGCGGCAGCTTCAGATAGGCGACGTCACCATCACCAGTATTGTCGAGCGCGACGGTCCCTGGCGGAAGCCCGAGACCATGTTCCCGGCCTATGACCCCGCCATTGCCGCCGAGCACTTCAAGACAATGGAGCCCGAGGTATTCGACCACGCCTCCGGCCGCATGGTCATCACCTACCAGACCTTCGTGGTGAAAACCCCCAAGCACACCATCCTGGTCGACACTTGCACCGGCGAGGACAAGGGCTATCCCGCCCCGATGGATTTCGACAAGACGCCCTGGCTCGCCGGCTTCAAGGAAGCCGGGCTGTCCTTCGACAAGATCGACTATGTCTTCTGCACCCATCTGCACATCGACCATTGCGGCTGGAACACCGTGCTGCGTAACGGCCGCTGGGTGCCGACGTTCCCGAACGCCAAATACGTCTTCCACCGACGTGAGTACGACTACTGGGAAAAGGCCACGGCGCGCGGCGAGCAGCCGCCCGGCCAGGTCTGGAACATGAACTGCCTGCCGATCATGGAGGCCGGCCAGGCCCTGCTGGTCGACGACGACTACGCCCTGGACGACACCATCACCCTGACCCCCACGCCGGGCCACTCGCCCTGCCACTGCTGCGTCAACATCTTCTCCGGCGGCCAGCGCGCAGTGGTCACCGGCGACATGATGCACCACGCCCTGCAATGCCGTGAGCCCGACTGGTCAACCGTCTTCGACACCGACGCCAAACAGGCCGCCGCCTCGCGCCGCAGCTTTCTGGGTTCGGTCGCCGACACCGACACCCTGATCCTGCCGATCCACTTCCCCACCCCCACGGTCGGCCGCATCACAGGCGACGGCAATCGGTTCGATTGGCGTTATGTGCGCGGCTAGGCCAGGGCGAGCAAGCGCCTGCCTTGGCGGCTGAATATCCCCGCTTGCGGTCGCGCTCGCAACAGGTCTAGCGTTCCGCTCTGAGGAAACGGTGGACCGCGCCGCATGAGCAAACACATCGTCGCCGCCGTCACCGACCTGCCGCCGGGCAGCCGGAAACTTATGACCATCAAGGGCCGACCGATCGCCGTGTTCAACCTCGGCGGCGCGTTCTTCGGCCTGCTCAACCGCTGCCCGCACCAGGGCGGCGACCTGTGTGCTGGCCTGGTCACCGCCGCCGTCACCGCCGACCGCCCCGGCGAATACCGCATGACGCGCCAGGGCGAGATCATCCGCTGCCCCTGGCACGGCTGGGAGTTCGACATCCGCACCGGCCAATCCTGGTGCGAGCCGGACCGCATCCAGGCCAAGCAATACCCAATCGAAATCGCCGCCGGCACCGACCTGGTGAAAGGCCCGTACATCGCCGAAACGATCCCGGTTTCGGTCGAGCACAACTACATCGTCATCGAGGTCTGACCACCGGCACCTGACGCAGCAACATGAGGACCCATGGCGGACGCCAGCACCATCCTCGCAAAGCCGCCACTAGCGGCCACCGCCCCCGCCCGCCGGCGGCCCCTGGCGCTCGACCGCTATTTCGTCACGCTGACCGTGCTGCCCACTTTCGTCGTGATGGTGGCGATCTTCGGCCTGCCGCTGCTGTTCTCGCTCTACCTCAGCTTCACCGGCTGGTCGCCCAACCAGGCCCTGCTTGGCGGCGCCTTCGTCGGCTTCGATAACTATGCCGACCTGTTCGCCGATCCCGTCTTCATCGGCAGCATCGGCATCACCTTCGGCTACACCACAGCCGCCGTCTCGGCCCAGCTCGCCGCCGGGCTGGGGATTGCGCTGCTGCTCAATGTCGACCTGCCGTATATGCGCGCCTTCCGCACCGCGCTGGTGGTGCCGATGATGATCACCCCCATCGTCGGCGCGCTATGCTGGAAACTCCTGCTCGACCCGAGCCATGGCGTGGTCAATTACTGGCTCGGCCAGAAGATCATCTGGCTCGGCCAGCCCGATACCGCGATGCTCGCCGTCTGGCTGGTCAATGTCTGGCAAAGCACGCCCTACGTCGCACTCATCCTGCTCGCCGGCCTGCGCTCCCTGCCCAGCGAACCGCGCGAGGCCGCGGCGATCGACGGCGCCAGCCGCTGGCAGATGTTCCTGCACATCACCCTGCCCTTGCTCAAACCCTATCTGCTGGTGGCCCTGCTGCTGCGCACCATCTTCGAGTTCCGTGCCTTCGACAACATCTACGCGATGACCGGCGGCGGGCCAGCGAATGCAACGATGGTGCTGTCGATGTTCACCTATCTCGCCAGCTTCGTGCGTTTCGATTTCGCACTGGGGGCGGCGGCATCATGGATGATGCTGCTGATGTCGATGCTGATCTGCCTGTTCTTCATCGCCGTCATCCGCCGCAGGGATGCCAACTGATGGCCCCACTCTGATGGCAATCGTCGTCGGTTCCCGCCGCACCCGCTGGCTCGGGCGCGCCCTGGTTTACGCAGCGCTCAGCCTGCTCTCGCTGCTGTTCCTGTTTCCGCTGCTGTGGGTGCTCGGCCTGTCCTTCAAGACCCGGATGCAGACCTTCGCCGACCCGCCGCTGTTCCTGTGGTGGCCGACGATCGAGAACTATGTCGACGTGTTCGGCCGCTCGGATTTCGGCCTTGCCTTCCTCAACACCCTGATCGTCTCCGGCAGCGCCGTCGGATTGTCGCTGTGCGTCGGCGTGCCGGCCGCCTACGCCTTCGCGCGGTTTCCGTTCCGCGGCCGGTCGTTCCTGTTCTTCGCCCTGCTGGTCATGCGGATGCTGCCGCCGATCGCCGTGCTGGTGCCGATGTATGTGCTGTTCAGCAAACTTGGCCTGACCACCACGCGGTTTTCGGTCGTGCTGGCCTATTCCACCTTCAGCCTGCCGCTGGTGGTCTGGATCATGCGTGGCTTCTTCGAGGACCTGCCGGCCGAGTTGGAGGAGAGCGCCTGGATCGACGGCGCCAACCGCTTCACCGCATTTCGCCTGATCGTGCTGCCGCTGGCCAAGCCCGGCATGGTGGCGGCCAGCATATTGTGCCTGCAACTGGCGTGGAACGATTTTCTGTTCGCCGCCGTGCTGACAAACAACGCCAGCCAAACCCTGCCGGTGAAGATGATGACCTTCTCGGCCGGCGATTCCGGCGTCGACTGGGGCGGCGTTACCGCTTCCGGCATGCTGGTGATCCTGCCGGTGATCATCTTCTCGTTCCTCGCCCAACGCCATCTGGTCGCTGGATTGTCGTCTGGTGCCGTCAAAGGCTGAAACAAGAAAAAGGGAGGACCGCCCATGCCCGCCATCCGCCGCCGCACCCTGCTCGCCACCGCCGCCGCCACCACCTTGGCCGCCCCGAATTTGCGCGCCCAGACCCGCCCGGAAAAACTCGTCTATATCGGCGAAAACCAGGGCGGCTGGAAGCGCGCTTTGATGGAAGAAGTTGCGCCCGCCTTCGAGAAAGCCACCGGCATCAAGATCGAGTTCACCATGCTCCCGGTCGATGCCTGGCGCGCCCGGCTGAAGGCCGAACTCGGCGCCGGCTCCACCGGCATCGACATCGCGCAATGGTCGGTCGGCATGGCCGGCTGGATGTCCCCGCACGTGCTCGACCACAACGAGGTGGTGGCCAAGATCGCCCAGCGTGACCCCGACTTCGCCTGGGACGACTTCCTTGGTGGCAGCAAGGTCGCGGCCACCTATGATGGCAAGCTGTCGGGCATTCCGTACCGCATCACCACGGGGATCATGGTCTACCAGAAGGAGATTTTGGCGAAGGCCGGCTTCGCCACCTTCCCCACCACCTTCGCCGAATTCGAGAAGGCGGCGATGGCGGTAAACTCGCCACCCGACCGCTTCGCCTTTGGGGTGATGGGCAAGCAGGGCTCGGGGCTCTACACCAGCATCGCCTCGTGGCTGTATTCCGCCGGCGGCAAGCTGGTCGATTTCAAGACCGGCGAGATCTTCATCAACGCGCCCGAGGCCGTTCTTGCGCTGCAATTCCTCGGCGACCTCGTCGTCAAGAACAAGCTCGCCCCGCCCGAGGTCACCACCTGGGAATACGACGAAATCATCGCCGGCGGGCAGCGCGACCGCTTCGTCATGGGACAAACCTTTGCGCCCTACATGACGCTGATGAACGATCCCGTAAACTCGAAAATCCCCGGGCGCTGGGCCGGCGCCGTCGTCCCTGGCCATACCGCCGCCAGCCAGAGCCGCACCTGGATCGACGGGCATTTCATGGCCGTACCAAAATACTCCAAGAACGCCGACTGGGCGATCGACTTCATCCGCATGGCCTGTTCCAAGCAATGGCAGCTGCGCTCGATGGAACGCGGCAACGCGCCGCCGCGCGGATCGGTGCTGCGCAATCCCGAGATGGCGGCCAAGCTGGGCTGGCCGCCGATCGCCGCCCAGGCGATCGAGACCGGGGTGCCGACGCCGGCCCATCCGGTTTGGGACACGCTGGAACTCAGCTTGCGCACCGGCGTGTCCGAGGTGCTGCTCGGGCAGAAGACCGCCAAGGCCGCACTCGACGCGGTGGCGGCGGACTGGCAGCGTGGGTTGCGCCGGGCGGGGATCGGGCGCGGCTGACGAAGGGAGGCTGGTATGAAAGTCGATTGCGACATCCATCCTGGGGTGCCCAGCGTGAAGGTGCTGCTGCCCTATATGGATCAGTACTGGGCGGACGCGTTTGTGCAGCGTGGGATGGACGGGTTCGACATGGCGTCGTACCCGCCGGGGGCGCCGATTTCGTGCCGGCCGGACTGGCGGTTGGAGCGCGCCAAGCCGGGGACCAGCCTGGCGCAGGTGCAGGCACAGGCGCTGGATGCGTTCGGAGTGCGGTTCGCCATCTGCAATCCGCTGTATGGCGGGCAGGTGGCGGTCAGCGAGACGATGGCGGCGGCGTTGTGTTCGGCGGTGAATGACTGGATCGCCGCGGAGTGGCTGGATGCCGATCCGCGGCTGCGGGCGTCGATTGTGGTGCCGGTGCAGAATCCGCAGCTTGCCGCCGAAGAGATCGAGCGCAAGGCGGGGGACAGGCGGTTCGTGCAGGTGTTGCTGCCGTCCGGGGCCGAGATGCTGTACGGCAAAAGCTACTACTGGCCGATTTTCGCGGCAGCCGAGAAGCATGGGCTGCCGGTGGGGATTCATGCCGGGTTGATGTATCGGCATGCGCCGACGTCGAACGGGTGGCCGAGTTTCTTTCTGCATGACTATGTCGCGGGATCGCAGGTGTTCGAGGACCAGTTGTTGAGCATGGTCAGCGAGGGGTTGTTCGTGAAGTTTCCCGGGTTGCGGATCGTGTTGCTGGAGTCCGGGGTGACCTGGCTGCCGGGGTTCATCTGGCGGGCGATCAAGACCTGGCGTGGGGTGCGGGCCGAAGTACCGTGGGTGAAGCGGTCGCCGGCTGCGTATATCCGCGAGCATGTGCGGCTTACGATGCAGCCGTTTGATGCGCCGGCGGATGCGGGGATCGTGTCGCAGATCCTGGAGGAGATCGGGTCGGACGAGATGTTGCTGTTCGCGACCGATTTTCCGCATTGGCAGTTTGAGGGCGACCAGGCGGTTCCGCCTGGATTTTCGCCTTCTTTGCTGCGCAAGATCATGGTCGACAATCCGCTGGCTACATATCCCAGGCTGCAGGAGAGCATCGCATGAGCGAAGTCCTCGACCGTCAATCGGCGACCGACAGCAAGTTTCGGATCATCGATAGCGATATCCATCCGTCGTTGCGGGCGGAATCCGATCTCAATCCGTGGCTGTCCGAGCGGTGGAAGAAGCATATCGCCGAGTATGGCAAGCTGGGGCGGGGGCCCTATGCGGCGCGCAACACCTATCCGCGCTTCATGCCGAATACCGCACGGCGGGATGCCTGGCCGCCGGGCGGGGCGCCGCCGGGCAGCGATCTGGATTTCATGCGCGAGCAGTTGCTGGATCGCTACGATATTGAGCATGGTATTCTGGAGCCACTGTTTCCGGGCAACCTGGTGCGCAACCTGGAGTTGTCGGCGGCGGTGTGCAGCGCGATCAATGACTGGCAGGTTGCCGCCTTCACCAGTCAGGAATCGCGGCTGCGCGGGTCGATCCAGATTCCTTTCGAGGACGCGAAAGCCTCGGTGGCGGAGATCGAGAAGCGGGTCAAGCAGCGCGACTACGCGCAAATCCAACTGACCTCGCGCAGCACCGAGCCGTTGGGGCGGTCGCGCTATTGGCCGATTTTCGAGGCGGCGGCCCACTACAACCTGCCGATCGGGTTGCATGTCGGTGGCGAGGCCGGGTTCGCGCCGACCGCTTCGGGGTGGCCGAGCTTCTATATCGAGGACCATCACGGGCTGACGCACGCGATGCAGTGCCAGGCGACCTCGCTGGTGCTGGAAGGGGTGTTCGAGCGGTTCCCGACGCTGAAGGTGATCATGATCGAAGGCGGCTGGGCGTGGCTGCCGGTGCTGGGCTGGCGGCTGGACAATCACTGGAAGAAAATGCACGCGGAAGTGCCGCATCTGAAGATGCCGCCGAGTGCGTATTTGAAGCGCAATCTATGGGTCTCGACGCAGCCGATGGAAGAGCCGGAGCGGCCGGAAGATTTGCGCCGGACGATGGATTGGATCGGCTGGGATCGTATCCTGTTTGCGACAGACTATCCGCATTGGGATTTCGACGATCCGCGCAACGCGTTTCCGATCGCGCTGAGCGAGGCGGAGAAGCGGATGATTTTTCGCGGGAATGCTGAGGCGATCTATAAGCTGGATTAGGGTTCTGCGGCGGCTTGAAGAGTAGGATTCAAGGCTGGGCTCTGCCCAGACCCGCCAGGTCCGTTGCGCGCCTTCGCGCGACGGGCCAAGCCCCTGGACCTTAATTATTTTGTAAACGGAACAATTTGGGCCAGGATGTGCATCGCCTGTGGGGTGCGCTTTTCGAAAATCCGGGTGGATGGCGGGTGGTGCGTGGGGCGCGGGCGTGCGGTATGTGACAACGCCGTCGCTGGCCGGCGATGGAACTGCCAGAATCCGGGCGCTTGAAGAAGAAGGGCTTGATCCTTCGCTTCGCTCTGGATGACGTTGGGTTCGGGGAAGGCGGCGGTTAATTTGGCGGCCCGGTGGCGGTTGCGCGCGAGGGTGGCGGGACGCGGCGGGGCGATTTTGGTGGAGTCGCGGCTTGAGGGCGTGCGGGGCTGGGGCGCGGGAAGAGTTCCGGCCTGCCAGAGGCAGAGGAGCGCCTCCAGGCGGCCGAAAATGCGCGCCAGGGCGGCCATGATGAGGGTGTGGATGGCGGCCGGAATCCAGGCGCACTTCTCCTGCGCCTGCACGGTGCCGTGCAGGCGGGCGATCTGGTCGCCGAGGGAGGGTGCGTTGTTTTCCATGCGGCGCATACTAACGAATTGTTATTCGATGGGCAAGGAAAAAATATGAGGTTCGGAGGAAATTTTTTGTAGAGAAGGTCGATAAAGAAAGGTCTTCTTTTTGTGAACAAAAAGAAGCAAAAAAACTTTATCCGTTTGGCGTGGGTGATAGTTGTTGGCGTTGGTGAGGATGGAACCCCTCACCCCAGCCCTCTCCCCCAAGCGGAGAGGGAGTCGCTATTCTAATGGATAAAGTTTTTTTGCTTCTTTTTGTTCACAAAAAGAAGATTCTTTCTTCAGTGTGCTTCGCCCCAGCTATGGCCCTGCCCGGTTTCGACCACGAGGGGGACCGAGAGGGTGGCGGCGGATTGCATGACGGTGCGGGCGAGGTCGGCGAGGGGGGCGGCGGCGGGTTCGGGGACTTCGAAGAGGAGTTCGTCGTGGACCTGGAGCAGCATTCGGGCGCCGAGGTTTGACTCCGCGAGCGCGTTGGGGAGTTTGACCATGGCGCGTTTGATGATGTCGGCCGCACCGCCTTGGAGGGGGGCGTTGATGGCCTGGCGTTCGGCGTAGGCGCGGCGGGCGGGGTTTTTGTCGGCGATGCCGGGGATCCAGCAGCGGCGGCCGAAGGGGGTGAGGACGTAGCCGTGTTGGCGGGCTTCTTCCTTGGTGGCCTCCATGTAATCGCGGATGGCGGGGTATCGGCGGAAGTAGAGCTCGATGTAGTCGCGGGCTTCGCCGGGGGCGATCTGGAGCTGGCGGGCCAGGCCGAAGGCGGAGATGCCGTAGATGATGCCGAAATTGATGGCCTTGGCGCGGCGGCGGGTGGCGGAGTCCATGCCCTCCATGGGAACGCCGAAGACTTCGCTGGCGGTGCGGGCGTGGATGTCTTCGCCGCGGGCGAAGCTGTCCTTGAGTTGGGGGATGTCGGCGACGTGGGCGAGGAGGCGGAGTTCGATTTGGGAATAGTCGGCGCTGACCAGGACGTTGCCGGGTTCGGCGACGAAGGTGCGGCGGATGCGGGCCCCTTCGTCGGTGCGGATGGGGATGTTTTGCAGGTTGGGGTCGGTGGAGGAGAGGCGGCCGGTGCTGGCGATGGCCATGGCGTAGCTGGTGTGGACGCGGTTGGTTTCGGGGTTGATCTGTTCGACCAGGGCGTCGGTGTAGGTGGATTTGAGTTTTGCCAGCTGGCGCCATTCGAGGATGCGATTGGGCAGGTCGTGGCCTTGTTCGGCGAGGCCCTGGAGCACGGCGGCGTCGGTGCCCCAGGCGCCGGTTTTCATGCGCTTGCCGCCGGGGAGTTTCATCCGGTCGAAGAGGATTTCGCCCAGTTGTTTTGGCGAGCCTAGGTTGAAGGTTTCGCCGGCCAGTTTGTGGATTTCGGTTTCCATGACGGCCATGCGCTCGGCGAAGTCTTTGGAGAGGGCGCGGAGTTCGGCTTCGTCGACCTTGATGCCCGCCCGTTCCATTTCCAGCAGGATGGGGACGAGGCGGCGTTCGATCTGTTCGTAGAGGGCGAGGGATTTGGCGGCGCGCAGGCGGGGGCGCAGGGCGAGCCAGAGGCGCATTGTGACGTCGGCGTCTTCGGCGGCGTAGGCGGTGGCGCGGTCGAGCGGGACCTGGGCGAAGGGGAGGCGGGCTTTGCCGGTGCCGGTGACGCTGTCGTAGCTGATCGGAGTGTGGCCGAGGTGGAGGCCCGAGAGTTCGTCCATGCCGTGGCCGTGGGCGCCGGCTTCCATGGAAAACGAGATCAGCATGGTGTCGTCGATCGGGGTGGGCAAAGGGAGGCCGGCCTGGCGGAAGATCATCAGGTCGTATTTGGCGTTTTGGAAGATTTTTAGGACCGATTCGTCGGCGAAGAGGGGGTTCAGGGTGGTGAGGGCGGTTTCGGGGTCGAGCTGGGTTATTTCGCCGATGTGGCGCAGGGGGATGTAGCAGGCGCGGCCTGGGGCGGTGGCGAGCGAGATGCCGACGAGATTGGCGCGCATGGCGTCAAGGCTGTCGGTTTCGGTGTCGACGGCGACGTATCCGGCGGTCTGGGCGGCTTCGATCCAGGTTTGCAGGGCTTCGAGGGTGGTGACGGTTTCGTAGGGGCCGTAATCGCCGGTGTTGAGCGGGGCGGCGGGGGATTGGGCGTCGGGGAAGAGGGCGAATTGGGCGCTGGGGGCGCCGGGACG
>JANXSA010000632.1 GCA_025352915.1 Rhodospirillales bacterium
GGGCGCGCAGGGCGGCGACGGAAATGTCTTCCTCGATCGCGCGGCCGGCATCGGCGATGCAGGCCTCGCAGTCGCTTGGGTCGTCGGGCTCGCCGCAATAGCGCCCGGCGGGGCCGATCAGGGTGACGCGGGGGCAGAACCAGGCGTAGTCGTGCAGGTGGATTTCCTCGGGGATGGCGAGCAGGGCGGCGAGGCGCAGCACCGTGTGGTCGTGGCCGAGCAGGTGGTGGATTTCCATCAGCGCCGGGCGGTCGGCGCGCAGCAGGCGGACCACGGCCGGGAGTTCGCGCGGCAGGGCGAAGACGAGGTTGGGGTAGGCGGTGCCGTCGCCGTCTTCGAGTTGGAGCAGGCCGGGGCGGTAGGCCTGGCCGCCTTGGGCGCCGGCGCGGTGGCGGTCGGGGACGGGGCGCAGCAGGATGGCGCGGCGGCCGGCCTGGTGCAGGGCGGCGCAGCGGGCGCGGACGACGCGCTCGACGCCGCCGCCGCTGTCGTGGGTGACCAGGAGGACGGCGCCTTCGGTGGATTTGGCGCGGCCGCTCGCCTTCAAGCGGGCGGCTTGCCAACGCAGGGCGTCGAGGCGGCGGCGGGGCTCGGCCAGGGGATCGGCGTGCTGGAAGGCGGCGATGACGGCGCGGTAGCCGGGGTGGAGCTGTTCCAGCACGGCGAGGTTGCGGGCGATCAGGGGCGAGGTGGCGGCGCCGAACGATTGGCCGCCGGCGTGGGCGACGAAGACGCCGGGGACGCCGATGTGGCGCCAGCCGAGATGGCTGGCGCGCAGGCAGAAATCGTTCTCCTCGCCGTAGCCCTGGGCGAAGACGTCCTCGCGGAACAGGCCGGTGGCGGCGAGGCATTCGCGGCGCAGATACATGCAGAAGCCGATGGCGGTGGGGATGTCGATGGCTATGGCAGGGTTGGCGCGCGTGGCGAGGCTGGCGAGGCGGGCGAGTGCGGCGGGGGGAGGGTTGGTGCTGGCGGGGTCGGGGTAGCTGAGGATGGTGGCGTCGTTGGACAGCGGGGTGGCGGTGCCGATGTCGGGGGCGGCGTGCACGGCTTGGCGCAGGCCGTCGAGCCAGCCCGGGGTGACCACGGTGTCGCTGTTCAGCAGGACGAGGTCTGCACCTGGGGCGAGGCGGGCGGCGAGGCGCATGCCGGCATTGGCGCTGCTGGGGAAGCCGCGATTGACTTGGTGGCGGAGCAGGCGGATGCGGCCGGCGGCGGCGAGGTTGTCGAGCAGGGCGGCGAGGGCGGGTTCGGGCGAGGCGTCGTCGACCACCACGAGGGTGGTGCCGGCGGGCACGCTGGCCAGTACGGAGTCCAGGCAGGCTCGCGTGGTGTCCAGGCCGCGATAGGCCGGGATCACCACGGCGGCCGGGCGGGTGGGGGCCAGCGGTGCGGCGGGGGCGGGGCCGCGCAGGGTGGCGGTGGCGGCGGCGTGCAGCAGCGGGTCGTCGCCCTCGGTTGGTTTGCCGCGCAGGGGGTAGCGGGCGGCGACGGCGCGGGCGATGGCGGCGGCGGCGCGCTGGGCGGCGTCGGGGTCGAGCGGGCTGCCGGCGAGGTCGCTGCCGTCGCTGGCCAGCACAAGCAGCGGGCGGCGCAGCCCGGCCAGGCGGGCGGCCGGCACATGGAAGCCGCGCGGGCGGGATAGCGGGCCGGCGGCGGGGATGTCGGGGTCGGTGGCGGTGAGCTCGAAGCCGCCGCGCCCGTCGGCGGCGACGATGCGCAGCACCGGGTCGGCATCGGGGTTGCCGGGTTGCCAGGCCCAGCCGGACAGCCCGCCATCGACGGCGGCAACCACGCCTTCGACCCGGCGGGCGCGGCGCAGATCAACCGGGCTGCCCAGGCAGGGGCGGCCGGCGACTGTGACGGTCAGTTCGGCCGCGTGGGGCGGGACCGGGCCACGGGCGCGCCAGGGCTTGCCGTCGAGCGCGATGTCCGCCCGGCCTTCGGCGAGATGGATCATGGCGCGGCCGTCCGGCGCCACGCCGCACCAGCCGGGGCGGCGCAGCGCGCGGACCAGGGTATCGGCGAGACCGGCGAGTTCCGGTGTTGGTGTCACCAGGTGGCTGGCGAGCATGGCGGCCAGGGCGGCGGCGGCCTGGCTGGGCTGGCCGGCGCGGTGGCGGGCGGCGGCGAGCAGCAGCAGCGCCTCGCGCGAGTCAACGCGCTGGGTCACCCGCTCCAGCAGCGGCAGGGCGGCCAGGGCGTCGCCGCCGCGCAGCCGGGCGGCGGCCAGGGCGAGCGCCGTGGCGGGGTCATCCGGGGCGAGGCGCCAGGCGCGTTCGTGCCAGAACAGCGCCTGTTGCAAGTCACCGTCGCGCAGCGCCGCCTGTCCGGCCTGCCAGGCCTCGCCGGCCTGTTGCTGGAAGAAGGCGGCCTGGGTGAGCGGCTCCGGTCCGGCGGCGTCCATCCGGGTCAGTTGGTGCCGTATTGGGCGGCGGGCGGCGATTCCGGTGCGCCATGTGCCGATGTGGGGGACGGCAGGCTGGCGAGGTCGCCCTGGACGTCCTTGAGCCCCTGGGCGAGCGCCTTTTCCAGCCATAGCCGGGCCTCGGCGGGGTCCTGCTGGCCGGCCAGCCCGCGGGCGAGGTAGCGGCCGAGCATCATCTGGGCGTGGGCGTGACCGCGCTCGGCGGCCATGCGGAACCATTGCTGGGCCTGCGGCCGGTCCCAGGGGATGTCGTGGCCGCCGCCGAACAGGGCGCCGAGAGCGAACATCGCGCCGACATGGCCATGCGCGGCGGCGCGGCGGAACAGGGTTTCGGACCGGGCATGGTCACGTGCGCCGCCGCGGCCGCTGACGAACATTTCCGCCAGTGCGACCTGGGCATCCTGCATGCCGGACTCGGCGGCACGGGCGACCCAGGACCGGCCCTCCTCGGGGTTGGCGGCGACGCCGCGGCCCTCGATCAGCATGCGGCCATACCAGTACTGGGCGTTGACCACGCCCTCGGCAGCGCGGCGCAGCCATTGCGCGGCCTGTTCGTCGTCGCGCTCGACGCCGACACCCTCGGCCAGGCAGATGCCGTAATTGTACGCGGCAACCAGGTCGCCGGTCGCGGCGGCCTGTTGGAACCATTCGCGGGTGCGCACGGAATCGTCGGGTGCCGCCTCGCCCTTCATCACCAGGCTGGCGAGGTCGTAGCGCGCGGTTTCTTCACCGGCCTCGGCGGCGCGGCGGAACCAGGTGGCGGCCTCGCGCGGGTCCTTGGGCACGCCGGCGCCGGTCAGGTGCATCAGGCCGAGCGCGCGGGCGGCCAGCTTGTGGCCGGCCTCGGCGGCGCGGCGGTACCACATCGCCGCCTCGGCATGGTTGGGCGGCAATTCGCCGCCGCGCGAATAGAGATCGCCGACCAGGGCGGCGGAATCGCGGTCGCCTTGCAGCGCCGCGCGGCGTAGCCAGGACTCGCCCTCCTGCAGGTTGCGCGCCACGCCCAGGCCATTCATCAGGGCGTAGCCATAGCGCGCCTGGGCGCTGCGCAGGCCACGGCCGGCGGCCTGGTGATAGAGTTCGGTCGCAGCGGCCCGGTTGGCCGGAACCCCCTGGCCCTGTTCGGTAATCACCCCGAGCATGTACTGGGCCGTCGCCAGCCCGGCGGCGGCGGCGCCGCGTAAATGCTCGGCGGCGGCGGCGGCCTCGGAGGGCTCGGCCCGGCGCAGCAGCGCCAGCGCGATGCCCAGCTTGCCCTGCGGGCAGTCGGCCTCGGCCGAGCGGCGATAGAGTTCCTCAGCGCGGTCGAGGTCGCGCACCTCCGCGGGGCCGGAGGTCAGGATGAAGCCGAGCAGCGCCTGGCCATCCGCCGAGCCGGCATCCGCCGCCCGCGTCGCCCAGGCGATGGCGCGCTCGAAATCCGGTTTCGCCGCTTCGCTGGTGGCGAACAGCGCGGCCGCCGGGCGATCGCCGGTCAGCAGGCCGGCCTCGCCCTGTTGCGCCGCACCTGCCTCCATGCCGGGGATG
>JANXSA010000676.1 GCA_025352915.1 Rhodospirillales bacterium
CGCTCGACTATCTGGCCGCCGGCGCCTGGCCGCGCTACGCTTGGGGCGACGGCCCAACCACGCTGCACTGAGCCGAAAAGGGACGCCCAAACCATGCCCGGCCTCGACCAAACCCGCACATTCCTCCCGGTCAACATCGCCGTCCTCACCGTCTCGGACTCCCGCACCCTGGAAACCGACACCTCCGGCGCCACCCTGGCCGCCCGCATCCAGGCCGCCGGCCACATAATCGCCGTCCGCGCCATCGAAAAAGACGACGCCGGCAGCATCGAAATCCTCCTTCGCCGCTGGATCGCCAACCCCGCCATCGACGTCGTCATCACCACCGGCGGCACCGGCATCACCGGCCGCGATGTCACCCCCGAAGCCTTCGACCGCGTCCTCGAAAAACGCATCGAAGGTTTTGGCGAGTTATTCCGCATGCTGAGCTTCGCCAAGATCGGCACCTCCACCATCCAATCCCGCGCCATCGGCGGCACGGCCGGCGGCACCTACCTCTTCGCGCTGCCCGGCAGCACCGGCGCGGTCAAGGACGGCTGGGACGACATCCTGGTCCACCAGCTCGACAACCGCTTCCGCCCCTGCAACCTCGTCGAACTCATGCCCCGCCTCCAGGAACACATCAAAGCCGCCGAATAACCCGCAAATCCGCCCCCAAATCGGCCGCCCGATCCACATCACGCAACACCCGCACCAACCCCACCCGCACCCCGCCAAAATTCGCCAACGTGTCCGCCAGCGCGTGCTCCGTCGACCACCGCACCCCCTCAAACGGCCGCGAAACCCGCCTCGCCCCAAACCCCACCAGCCAATATCCCCCATCCACCGCCGGCCCAAACACCGCATCCACCCGCCCCAACACGGCAAACGCCGCCCGAACATCCGCCGCCCCCGCCTGCGGAATATCGCTCCCCACAATCACCGCCCGCCGCGCCAGCCCCAACACCCGCGCCATCCGCGCGCCCAAATCCCCCCGCCCCTGCCCAACCCGCGCCACCCCGCGCAGCCCCGGCACAAACCCCCCATCCGGCGTCACCGCCAACACCACGCGAAACCGCCCATCCCGCACCAACCCCCGCACCAGCCGATGCAGCGTCGCCACATGAAACCGCAACGCCGCCCGATCCCCAATCTCCCGCGCCAGCCGCCGCTTCACCGTGCCAAGTCGTGGCGCTCGGGTGAAGACGAAGACCGTGTCACGAAGCATAAGAAAGCAGTTCTTTTTTGAAAAAAAGAACCAAAAAACTTTTATCCATTTGCGCCTCTACCGTCATCCTGAGCGCAGCGAAGGACCCACGCTTTCCTTTCAATCCAACATTTCCAACACTATCCAATAGATAAAGTTTTTTTGCTTCTTTTTGTTCACAAAAAGAAGAACCTTCCTTCCTACCCATAAACCCGCGCAATCCACCGCACCGGCACCCCCACAAAATACATCCCCAAACACACCAGATTCCGCACGGGACGGCCCCACCACCCATCCCGCCGAAACCGCACCGCCGACGTAACGGCATCAACCTCCAGCCCCATCAGCCGCCCCCGCCCAATCCGCCGCACCAAATCCACATCCTCCATCAACGGCAAATCCGCGATCCCCCCCACCTCGTCCAGCAGCGCCCGCGAAATCAGCAACCCCTGGTCACCATACGGCAACCCCAACCGCCGGCACCGCCACGCCACCCGCGCCTCCAACCGCCGCGCCTCCGGCTCATCACCATCAAGCCGAAACCGAAAATACCCGGCCGCCCCCGCCTGCGCCGCCATGAATGGATAGACCGCCGCCGCCCAACCCGGCGCCAAAACCGTGTCCGCATGCAGCAGCAACAGCCAATCCCCGCGCGCCGCCGCCACCCCAGCCGCCAGTTGCTTCCCCCGCCCGCGCGGCGCCCGCACCACCAGCGCCCCCAGCCGCGCCGCAACCTCCGCCGTCCCGTCGCCACTGCCGCCATCCACCACCACCACCTCGCCCGGCAACCCCGCCAGCGCAGCAATGCAGCCCGGCAACGAGCCGGCAGCGTTCAACGTAGGGATGACGACGGAAAGCGGCATGATTCTAAAATAAGTTCCCTATTCGTTCTTGACCACGGCGCACGCCTGCGGCATCCTACCGCCGGAACACATGGGGAACGCAAGCATGGGCACCCACCAGCACGCCACCAGGCTACAATCGGCCGATCTCGCCCGCGAGATCGACGCCGACGAAATCGCCGCACTCGACCGCGCCGGCGAGATCGAGCCGCCGCGCCCCAGCGCCCGC
>JANXSA010000733.1 GCA_025352915.1 Rhodospirillales bacterium
CTCTCCGTCCGCGTCTTGTCGCCAAGCTTCCACGTCAGCCCATCGGCGATCGAAAAGGTCTTGATGTCGGCAATTTCGGAATCCTTGTATTTTTGCAACATCACCCCGCCACCGCGCGCCATCTCCGGCACCTGGTCCAGCGGGAACACCAACAGCTTGCGGTTGGTCCCCACCACGGCCACATGGTCGCCGGCCACCGGGGCACAGAACGCCGCCTCCTCGCCGGGCTTGAGGTTCAGCACCGTCTTGCCGGTGCGCTTTTCCGCCAGCATGTCGTCGGATTTCACCACGAAGCCGCGCCCGGTATTGCTGGCCACCAGGTATTTCACCCCCTCGCGCCAGATGAACAGCGTGGTGACATCGTCCTCGTTGGTCAGCTCCGCCAGCAGCCGGATCGCCTGGCCATCGCCCCGCCCGCGCGGCAGCTCGGCCGCCTTCAGCGTGTAGGCGCGGCCATTGGTGGCGAACAGGCAGAGCTTGTCGGTGGTCTCGCACGGCACCAGCAGCTTGAGCCGGTCGCCATCCTTGAACTTCAGCTCCTCGGGATTGGCCACCGCGCCCTTGATCGCCCGCAGCCAGCCCTTGTCGGACAGCACAACGGTTATCGCCTCGCGCTCGACATAGGCATCGGGATCGACGTTTATTTCCTTCGGCGGCCCGGCCAGCTCGGTGCGCCGCTTGCCGAGGGGACCGTCGCCGAACTTGCCCCGAATTGCCTCCAATTCGCCCACGATCCGGTCCCAGCGCTTGTCCTCGCTGGCCAACAGCGCCTGGACTTCTTTCCGCTCTTTCGTGAGGCTCTTGTGCTCCTTCTGGATCTCCATCTCCTCCAGCCGGCGCAGGCTGCGCAGCCGCATGTTGAGGATCGCCTCGGCCTGGAGATCAGTCAGCGAGAAGGTCCGGATCAGCACCGGCTTCGGCTCGTTCTCGTTGCGGATGATGCGGATCACCTCGTCGAGATTGAGGTAGACCGCCAGGAACCCGTCGAGGATTTCCAGCCGCCGCTCGATCGCCGCCAGCCGATAGCGGCTACGCCGCACCAGCACCTCCTGCCGATGCGCCAGCCATTGCGTCAGCACCTGGTGCAGGTTCAGCACCCGCGGGGTGCGATCGGCGGTCAGCACGTTCATGTTGAGCGGAAACCGTGATTCCAGCTGGGTCGCCCGGAACAGCGTCGCCATCAGCGCCTCCGGCTCCACCACCCGCGTCTTGGGCTCCAGCACCAGCCGCACTGTCTCGGTGCTCTCGTCCCTGATGTCGCCAAGCAGCGGCAGTTTCTTGTCTTCCATCAGCTGGGCGATCTGCTCGATCAGCCGCGATTTCTGCACCTGGTACGGAATTTCGGTGACCACGATCGACCAGACGCCCATGCGGCCTTTTTCGATCTCCCACTTCGCCCGCAGGCGAAACCCGCCGCGCCCGGTCTCATAGGCCTGGAGCATCGCCGCCGGCTCCTCCACCAGCAGCCCGCCAGTGGGGAAATCCGGCCCCGGCATATGTGCCAGCAGTTCGGCCGTCGTGGCACCGGGATGGCGCACCAGATGGATCGCCGCCGCACAGACCTCGCCGGCATTGTGCGGCGGGATCGAGGTCGCCATCCCCACTGCAATCCCGGCCGCGCCATTGGCCAGCAAATTGGGGAAACTGCCCGGCAGCACCAGCGGCTCGGCTTCCTCGCCGTCATAGGTCGGACGGAAATCGACCGCGTCTTCGTCGATGCCGGCCAGCAGCGCCTTGGCCACCTCGGTCAGCCGCGCCTCAGTGTAGCGCATGGCGGCCGCGTTATCGCCGTCGATATTGCCGAAATTCCCCTGGCCCTCGACCAGCGGGAAGCGGGCGGCAAATTCCTGCGCCAGCCGCACCATCGCGTCATAGATCGAGGCGTCGCCATGCGGATGGTACTTGCCCATCACGTCGCCGACGATGCGGGCGCATTTCTTGAACCCCGCCGTCGGATCGAGCCGCAGCTGGTGCATGGCATAGACCAGCCGCCGGTGCACCGGCTTCAGCCCATCGCGCAGATCGGGCAGCGAGCGCGAGGTGATGGTCGACATCGCATAGGCGAGGTAGCGCTGCGACAGCGCCTCGCGCAGCGAGGTGTTTTCCACGTTTCCGATCAGGTCATCAGGCATCGGGCGAATCCTTGAGAGCAGCGACCCGGTCGTAGAGCGCGACTCGGGCGGCGGGCAACGCTTTGTGCTGGAGGCCGAACACGTCGCGGGCCAGGAAATGTCCGGTCAGGCGCAACCCGTCGGCCCATTCCGGGGCGGAACCCGGCTCGCCATTGCCGTTGCGCAAAAACGCCGGCAGCTTCAGCAGGCGCTCCTTCCACATCCCGGCCGCCTCCTCGCATACCGCCCGGCCGGTACGGGGGGAGACATGGGTCAGGTTTTCCGTCGTCCCGGTCACGGCGCAGACGGTAAAATCCAGGCCATAGCCGAGATCGCGCAGCAACTGCGCCTCCCAGCGGATCAGCTCGGCCAGTTGCCGCTCGGCCTGCGGCAGCCGGGCCAGCAGATGCAGCAATCCGTCGAACACCACCGGAAAGGCCTGCCGCTCCGGCAACGCGCCCTCGGCGGTGGCACACACGGCGGTCAGCATCGACAGCGCCAGGGCATCATCCAGTACCATCGCCGCCGCCGGATGGATCAGTTCGGCGCTGAAGCTGCCCAATTGGTCGGACAGGCGGCCGACCCAGCGCACCTGGACCAGGTTGCCCTGTTGCCACAGCGCCGCCCGAGTCCGCGACTGGGCGCCCCGGGCCAGGCCGCGATGGGCGCCATGAGTCTCGGTCATCACCGTGGCGATGGCGTCGGCCTCGCCGTACGGGCGGGCATCGAGGATGATCGCGGGGGCGTCCCAGTCCATCGTGGTGCCTAGTCGAATTCGGTGGGCAGCAGCCGGTCGTGGTGATGGGCGAACATGCGCCGCAATTGGGCGTGGGTGGTCCGGTCGATCGAGAGGTCTTCGGGCAGGTCGGCTTCGGCGAAGAAGGCGATTTCCGAGGTTTCGGCCGACGGGGTGGCGGTGCCGCCGGTGATTTCGCAGAGGAAGAAGAGTTTTGCCGCCGAGAAGGGCTGGGGGGTGTGGCCTTGGCGGGTGCGGTCCAGGGCGGCGGCGAGTTTGGTGGGGCGGATGTCGAAACCGGTTTCTTCGCGGATTTCCTTGATGACGTTTTCGGCTGGCGTGAGGTTCACGTCGGCCCAGCCGCCGGGCAGGGTCCAGCGATGGGCGTCGGCGATTTCGCGCACGAGGAGGAGTTGGTTGTTGCGGAACACAGCACCTCGGACGTCGAGTTTGGGGGTCGGGTAGCCCCATTCGGCGGCGAAGGCTTGGTCAAGTATCGCGGTGGCCGTGCCGGTGTGGGCGGCCATGATTTCGGCGGCAAGGGCGCGCAGGCGTTGGTAACGGGCACGGTCCCAGTGGTTGGGTTCGAAGGCTAGGCCGGTTTGCGCCATCGCCTGGAGTTCACGCGCCCAGAGCAGCCATTGCGGATCGATCATAGCGGTTGGTGGCACCGGTGCAAACGGATAAAGTTTTTTTACTTCTTTTTGTTCACAAAAAGAAGAATCTTTCCTAGGCGGGATCCTCCAGCCCGATCGCCCG
>JANXSA010000061.1 GCA_025352915.1 Rhodospirillales bacterium
GGACTCGCGGCTTTCGATCGACTGCATGGTGTTTCCCCCGAGCAAGGCGTTCTTTTTTGAAAAAAAGAACCCAAAAACTTTTATTCGTTAAGGCACGGAAAAAATGGATGAAAGTCTTTTTGCTTCTTTTTCTACAGAAAAAGAAGTTCTTACTTCTCTTCGTAGGTTGCCAGGAACGCTTCCAACCGATCCATCGCCGTATGCAGCAGCGCTGGCGCCTTGGCGTAGCACAGCCGGATATAGTGCTCGGAGCCCTTCCCGAAGCTGGTGCCCGGCGCCATGCCGATCTTGGCCTCGACCACCGCGCGCTTGCAGAACTGCAGCGTGTCGGTGACGCCGTCGATCGAGAACATGGCGTAGAAGGCGCCTTCGGAAGGGATGTTGCGCACGCGCTTCATCCGGCCGAGGCGAACGTTTACCACGTCACGGCCGAGGGCGCAGCGGGCGGCGAAGGATTTTACGAAGTCTTCGCCCTGGTCGAGTGCCACGATGGCGGCGTGCTGGAGGAAGGCGGGGGCGCCGGAGGTGTTGAACTGGATCAGCTTTTCGAAGCTGTCCTTGTGACCTTCGGGATAGACAATCCAGCCGAGGCGCCAGCCGGGCATGGCCCAGGCTTTCGAGAACGAGTTGGCGATGAAGACGGGGTCGCCGGGCTTGGCGATTTCGAGGAAGGAGAAGGCGGCGTTCATGCCGTAGACGGTGCGGTGATAGACCTCGTCGGACAGGATGGCGATGCTGCGTTCGCGGGCGAAGGCGAGAAGGCGCTCGGCCTGGTCGCGCGGGATCATCCAGCCGGTGGGGTTGCCGGGGGAGGCGAGGTAGATGACGCGGGTGTGGGCGTCGCACTGGGCGAAGACGGCGTCGAGGTCGAGCTGCCAACCGGCATTGCCGGGGGTCATGGCGACTTCGCGGACCTCGGCGCCGTTGATCTGCATGGCGCGCAGGATGTTGGGCCAGGAGGGGGTGATGGCGACGACGTTGTCGCCGTGCTGGGCGGTGCCTTGGGCGATCATCATGACGGCGGACATGCCGGAGGCGGTGAGTGCTATGCGGGATTCCGGGACATCGACGTTCCATGTGCGCTTGATGTAGCGGCTGATGGCGTCGCCCATGCCGGGGATGCCGCGGTTCGGGGTGTAGAAGGTGTTGCCCTCGGCCAGCGACTTGGCGGCGGCGTCGCGGATGAATTGCGGGGTGGGGACATCGGGTTCGCCGGCGAACATGCCGATGACGTCAGGGTCGCCATAGCCCATGCGCCAGACCTCGACGATGGGGGAGTCTTCCAGGGTTTCGATTTCGGGGCGGATCAGGGACATGGCGCGGGCTCTCGGGTGGGGCAGGGGCGCGCAATTGAGCGTGGCGCGGGCGGGGGGTCAAGGTTTGGGCGCGGCGGCAGCGCAGGGGGTGTGGTCACAGGAGTCCATTTCCGCTCCGTTGTTCCGCACCTGGGAAGCTGGTAGGGATGGATAGAAGGGATTTGCCATGAAGATGGGGTTTCTCAGCCGTGGTGCTGTGCCGGCGGGACGTTCGCCAAAGGCCCAGAAGGATGATCCGTACGAGATGGCGAATCTGTTCCCGCGCCATACCGGCCTTCCCGTCACTGTATGGGTCAGCGTGAAGGGGGGGGCACGGCATGCGGCGCGGGTAAAGGTGTGCCGTCGTCCTGGAGACAGGATGGATGCCAGTGACACAGCGTCGGTCGGCATTCAGCCAGCGCCAGAACTCGTGGCAGGCAGTCTGGAGCCAGCGGTCGAAGCCGTGGTGCTGCAATGGGTCAGCCTGAACAGCGCAGCGCTTTTGGACTACTGGAATGGATTGATCGATACGGTTGAACTGATCGGACGACTGCAAAAGATCTAGCAGTCGCAACTGCAGCCGTCCCGCCGCCAGCAGCCACAAAGTATTGGGGTCTGGGGCCGCCGGCCACAGCCTGTCCCGTGGCGCGGCTTCGCGCCGCGACGGCAGAGCCCTCGCCTTACGCTTCCCGCCAAATCTTCCCGCGCGCCCGCACGGGATCAAGCAGCGACCAATCGCCCTGCGGCAATTCGTGCCCCTTGGGGAAGGGCGGGCGCGGTTCCATGCCGAGCGAGATCATCACCCGGTCGTCGCGGTAGTAGCATTGCAGGATGATGCGGGTCAGCAAAGTGAGGTCCATGCCGGCCTCGGCGCGCAGTGTGGCGCAGGCGGTTTCCTGTTGGTCGATGGGCAGGTCGGCGAGGCTGCCGCCGGCGATGGTTTCGAGTTGGGCCAGGGCGTTGTGGACGGCGGTGGCGTCGCGGCCGAGGCTTTTGGCGATGTCGGCCTGGATCAGCGCGTCATCGGCGCCGGGCACTTTGTATTCCTCGCTGGCCGGGATCATGCGGGCGCACATGGCGGCGAGGGTACGTTTTTCGACGGCCGAGAGCTCGGGGTTGCCCCAGGCGGGCGGGGGGAAGGAGACGGTGCTGGACATTTGGAAGATTCCTCAATCGAACAGGGTGGCCAGGCGCTGCTTCATCTGGTCGGCGATGTAGAGGGCCATGGCCTGGATGGTGGAGGTCGGGTTGACGCCGCCGGAGGTGGTGAAGATCGAGCCGTCGACGATGAACAGGTTCTTCACGTCATGGGTGCGGCCCCATTCGTTGACGACGGAGCGGGTGGGGTCGGTGCCCATGCGGGCGGTGCCGAGCAGGTGCCAGCCGCCGTTCAGGATTGGCCGTTCGACGCCGATGTCCCAGGCGCCGGCTTCGCGCAGGGCTTCGGTGGCGCGGGCGATGGCGTGGTCCAGCATGCGGTTGGAGTTTTCGCTGATGGTGTAGTCGATCTTTGGCGCGGGAATGCCGTGCGCGTCCTTCAGCACGGGATCGAGGGTGACGCGGTTATGCTCCTCCGGCAGGTCCTCGCAGATGGCGGCGATGTTCATGCGGTGGTTGTGGAGTTTTCGGTACATCGCGTGATGCTCGGCACCCCAGGGCAGGCGTCCGCTGGCCATCGACTGTTGCGCTTCCAGGATGGCGCCGACGCCGCGGCCGAACTGCCAGGAATAGCCGCGGACGAAACCTCGCGAGGGATCGGACTCGTAGAATTGGTGGCTCCAGAGGGAGAGCGGCGGGCCGCGATTGCCGTCGGTTTCCTCGTTGAAATAGCCCCAGATGCTGGCATACGGGTGGAACATCAGGTTCTTGCCGACGAGCCCGGAGGAGTTGGCCAGGCCGTTCGGAAAGCGCTCGGATTTCGAGTTCAGCAACAGCCGCGGCGTGCCGATGCCGTTGGCGGCGACGACGACGACATGGGCGGGCTGGAATTGCTCAACGCCGTCACGGTCATAGTAGATCACGCCGTTGGCCATGCCGGTGGCGGGGTCCACGGTGATTTCGCGGACGCGGGCGCGGGTGCGCAGCTCGACACCGGCGCGGATGGCGGCGGGCCAATAGGTGATGTCGGTGCTGGCCTTGGCCCCTTGCGCGCAGCCGGCGATGCAGTGGCCGAGATTGATGCACGGCGCCCGGCCTTCGTATTCCCGCGTGGTCACGGCACAGTCGCTGGGCCACCAGTGCCAGCCCAGGCGGTTCATCGCCTCGCCGAGGATGCGCCCGGAGCGGCCCATCGGCAGCGGGTCCATCGGCGGCGTCTTCTGCGGCGGATAGGCCGGGTCGCCCGCCATGCCGGAGACGCCGGTCATGCGGTCATTCTCGGCGAAGAAGGGTTCGAGCTGGTGGTAATCGACCGGCCAGTCATCGGCCACTCCGTCCAGCGACTTCACCTTGAAATCGGACGGGTGCAGGCGCGGGTAGTGTGCTGCATACAGGATGGTGCTGCCGCCGACGGCGTTGAAGTTCAGCACCTTGATCGGCGAGTTGTCGTCGTTGACCGGGTAGTCGGACCAGAGCTGGCGCCGGTTCGGCGAGGTCGCCATGTCGTTGAACTGCCGCGCCTCCCAGTCGCGGCCGTTCGACGGGTAGTCGGTGGGGTTCTGCCAATCGCCCTGTTCCAGGCAGACGATTCGCATTTTTGTATCGGCCAGGCTCCAGGCCACGGCGGCGCCGGAGGCACCGGAGCCGATGATCAGCACGTCGACGGGGTCAAGCTGGGGCATCTGGTTTCCTCAATCGAACAGCGTGTCGAGCCGCTGTTTCATCTGGTCGGCAATGTAGAGGGCGATGGCCTGGATGGTCGAGGTCGGGTTCACCCCGCCGCCGGTGACGAAGACCGAGCCATCGATGATGAACAGGTTTTTGACGTCATGGCTGCGGCCCCATTCGTTGACCACCGACGTCGCGGGGTCGGTGCCCATGCGGGCGGTGCCGAGCAGGTGGCCAGGATAGTTCAGCACGGTGCGCGAACAGGCGATGGTGTGGGCGCCGGCCGCCTGCATGATCTCGGTGGCGCGCGCGATGCCGTGCTCCATCATCCGCCTTGTGTTCTCGGACAGGGTGTAGTCGATGCGCGGCGCGGGGATGCCGTGGCTGTCGGTCAGCACCGGGTCGAGCGTGATGCGGTTGTGTTCCTCCGGCAGGTCGTCGCAGGCCACGCCGACATGGAAGCGGCGCTGCGACAGGCGGCGCATGGCGGCGTGGTGGCCGGTGCCCCAGGGGATGCGGCTGGCTTCGTAGCCGGACATCGCCTCGCCGACCGGGCCGGGGCCGCGGCCGAATTGCAGCATATAGCCGCGAACAAAATCCCGCGTCGCGTCGGTTTCGTAGAACTGCTTGGACCAGATCGAGACGATCGGCCCGCGCTGCCCATCCATCTCGTCATCGACCCAGCCATGCACCACTGGCCAGGGATGCAGCATCAGGTTACGCCCCACCAGGCCGGAGGAATTGGCCAGCCCGTTGGGGAACTTCTCCGATTTCGAATTCAGCAACAGCCGCGGCGTGCCGATGCCGTTGGCGGCCATGACGACGACATGCGCGGGCTGGAAGACCTCCTTGCCGTCGCGGTCGTAGTAGATCGCGCCAGTCGCCATGCCGTCCGGCCCGACGGTGATCTCGCGCACCCGGCAGTTGGTGCGAACCTCCACCCCCGCCCGGATGGCGGCCGGCCAATAGGTGATATCGGTGCTGCCCTTCGCCCCCTGGGCACAGCCGGGCAGGCATTGGCCGAGATTGATGCAGGGCGCGCGCCCGTCATGCTCCACCGTGGCGATCGCGGCATCGGACGGCCACCAGTGCCAGCCGAGCCGGTTCATCGCCTCCGCCGCCCGCGTGCCGGACCGGCCGAGCGGCACCGGCGGCAAGGGCGGCGTGTGATGCGGATAGGCCGGGTCGCCTGCCAGGCCGGCCACGCCCATGATCGCGTCATTCTGGGCAAAGAACGGCTCCAGCGTGCGGTAGTCGATCGGCCAGTCATCGGCCACGCCGTCCAGCGACCTCGTGCGAAAATCGCTGGGATGCAGGCGCGGGAAATGCGCCGCGTAATGCACCGTGCCGCCGCCGACCGCGTTGTAGGTGGCGATCTTCATGATCGAGTTGGCGTCGTTGATCGGGTAGTCCGCCGGCAGGTTGCGGCGATTGGGCAGGATGTCGGAATCGGCGTAGCGCCGCGCCTCCCAGTCCCGCCCATTGGCCGGATACTCGCTGGGCTTCACCCAATCGCCCTGTTCCAGGCAGACGATGCGCATTTTGGTATCCGCCATCGACCAGGCAAACGCCGCCCCGGAAGCGCCGGAACCGATGATCAGGATATCGACGGGATCGGTCATGGTGCCTACTCGAACAAGGTGCCCAGGCGCTGCTTCATCGCATCCGCGACATACAGCGCCAGGGCCTGGATGGTGGAAGTCGGGTTCACCCCGCCGGCGGTGACGAACAGGCTGCCATCGATGACGAACAGGTTGCGCGCGTCATGCGCGCGGCCCCATTCGTTGACCACCGAGCGGCGAGGGTCCGCGCCCATCCGCGCGGTGCCCAGGTTGTGGAAGCCGGATAGCGGGATCGGGTCCACCACCGAAATGTCGCGCGCGCCGGCGGTGGCCAGCAGCAGCGACGCCTTCTCCACCCCATGCGCGATCATGCGGCGGCTGTTCTCGCCAACGGTGTATTCGACACGCGGCGCCGCGATGCCATGGCTGTCGGTCAGCACCGGGTCCAGCGTCACCCGGTTATGCGCCTCCGGAATATCGTCGACCACAATTGAAAGGTTCAGCCGGCGATAATGCAGCCGCCGCATCACCGCATGGTGCTCCGCCCCCCAGGGCAGGCGGCCATGCTCGAAGCTGGTGGTCGCCTCCACCACCGGTCCGGCGCCGCGGGCGATCTGGAAGATGTAGCCGCGCTTGAAATCCCGGGCCGGATCGGTCTCGTAGAACTCGTGGCTCCACAACGAAAGCGGCGGGCCGCGATTGCCGTCCACCTCCTGGTCGACATAGCCGTAAACCGCGACATAGGGATGCAGCATCAGGTTGCGCCCAACCTGGTCCGATGAATTGGCCAACCCGTTCGGGTGCCGTTCACTGGCCGAGGCAAGCAACAGCCGCGGGGTGCCAATGCCGTTGCAGCCGACCACCACGACATGCGCCGCCTGGAAGCAAAGTTTTCCGTCGCTATCGTAATACTCCGCACCCGTGGCCATGCCGTCCGGCCCCGTGGTGATGCGCTTCACCCGGCAATGGGTGCGCAGCTCCACCCCCGCCCGGATCGCGGCGGGCCAATAGGTGATGTCGACGCTCGCCTTCGCCCCCTGCGCGCAGCCCGGCGTGCAATGGGCGAGGTTGATGCACTTCGCCCGGCCCTCGTATTCCTCCGTCGCCGCGGTGTTGTCGGACGGCCACCAGTGCCAGCCGAGCTTGTTCAGCGCCTCGCCCCACACAACACCCGAGCGGCCGAGCGCATGCGGCTTCATCTGCGGCGTCTTGCCCGGCGGGTAGGCGGGATCGCCGGCCAGGCCGGAGACGCCGGTCATGCGATCATTGAGATCGTAGAACGGCACCATCTGGGCATAGCTGACCGGCCAGTCAGCGCCGACGCCATCCAGCGTATGGGTGCGGAAATCCGAGGGATGCAGCCGCGGCCAGTGCGCGGTGTACATGATCGTCCCGCCGCCGACGCCATTGAAATTCAGGATCTTGATCGGCGAGGCATCGTCGTTGACCGGGTAATCCTCCGGCCGGCCGCGCCGGTTCGGGCTGGGCGAGAAATCGCCGGTCGCCCGCGCCTCCCAATCCCGCCCGTTGGCCGGGTATTCGCTCGGCTTAACCCAGCCGCCCTGCTCCAGGCAGACGATTTTCATTCGTGTCTCGGCCAGTGACCACGCCGCCGCCGCCCCCGATGCGCCGGCGCCGATGATCAGGATGTCGGCGGGTTCGCTCATGGCGCTCAATCGAACAACGTGTCGAGGCGCTGCTTCATCTGATCGGCGATGTAGAGCGCGAGGGCCTGGATGGTCGAGGTCGGGTTCACCGCGCCGGCGGTGACGAAGATGCTGCCATCGACGATGAACAGGTTCTTGACGTCGTGGCTGCGGCCCCAGCCATTGACTACCGAGCTGCGCGGGTCGTCGCCCATGCGCGCGGTGCCGAGATTGTGCCAGCCGCTGAAGACGATCGGGTTCTGCACCCCGATGTCGCGCGCGCCGGCGGTGTGCAGCACTGTCTTGCAGCGCTCCACCCCGTGCTCGATCATCCGGCGCGAGTTTTCGCCGATGGTGTAATCCACCTTCGGCGCGGGAATACCATGACTGTCGGTCAGCACGGGATCGAGCGTCACCCGGTTATGCGCCTCCGGCAGATCGTCCACCACCACGGAAAGGTTCAACTTGCGATAGGCAAGTTTGCGAAACCGCGCATGGTGATCCGCCCCCCAGGGCAGGCGCCCGTTCTCATGGCTGGCGATCGCCTCGGCCACCGCCCCATTGCCGCGGCTGATCTGCAGCATGTAGCCGCGCTTGAAATCCCGCTCCGGGTCGGTCTCGTAAAACTCATGGCTCCACAGGTTCAGCGGCGGGCCGCGATTGCCGTCCACCTCCTCGTCCATGTAGCCGAAGACCTGGATATACGGGTGGAACATCAGGTTCCGCCCCACCTGGTCCGACGAATTGGCCAGTCCGTTCGGATGCTGCTCGCTGGCCGAATTCAGCAACAGCCGCGGCGTGCCGATGCCGTTGCAGGCGACCACCACGACGTGTGCTGCCTGGAAATGCAGCGTGCCGTCCTTGTCGAAATACTCAACGCCAGTCGCCATGCCGTCATCGCCAGTGACGATGCGCTTGACCCGGCAATGGGTGCGCAGCTCCACCCCCGCGCGGATGGCGGCAGGCCAATAGGTGATGTCGGTGCTCGCCTTCGCCCCCTGCGCGCAGCCCGGCGTGCAGTGGCCGAGATTGATGCACTTTGCCCGGCCCTCGTAATCCTCGGTGGCGATGGTCGCGTCGGACGGCCACCAGTGCCAGCCAAGCTTGTTCATCGCCTCGCCCCAGATGCGGCCCGACCGTCCCAGCGGCAATGGCGGCATCAGCCGGCGGCTGCTCTGCGGAACCGCATTGGCCGGATAGGCCGGATCGTCCGCCAGGCCCGACACCCCCATCATGCGGTCGTTCTGATTATAATACGGTTCCAGCATGTCGTAGCTGACCGGCCAGTCGTCGCCCACCCCGTCCAGCGATCGGGTGCGGAAATCGGACGGATGCAGCCGCGGCCAATGGGCGGTGTACATCACCGTGCCGCCGCCGACGCCGTTGAAGTTCACCACCTTGATCGGCGAGGCATCGTCGTTGATCGGGTAATCCTCGGGCCGGCCGCGCCGGTTCGGACTGGGCGAATAGTCGCCCATCGCTCGCGCCTCCCAATCCCGCCCGGTCGAGGGATACTCGGAGGGCTTCATCCAGCCGCCCTGCTCCAGGCAGACGATGCGCATCTTGGTGTCGGCCAGGCTCCAGGCCACCGCCGCCCCGGAGGCGCCGGCACCGATGATGAGGACGTCCACGATGTCGTCGGCCAATTGCGTTGTCCTAGTCAAAGAGATTTCCCAGGCGCTGCTTCATCGCATCGGCAATGTACAGCGCCAACGCCTGGATGGTGGGGGTCGGGTTTACGCCCGCGGAGGTAACAAAGATCGAGCCATCGACAATGAACAGGTTCTTCACATCATGCGCCCGGCCCCATTGGTTGACCACCGAAGTCGCCGGGTCCGTGCCCATGCGCGCCGTGCCCATCAGGTGCCAGCCGCCATAGGGCAGCGGCCCCTCGGACTCCACGCGATACGCACCGGCCGCTTTCAACACTTCGGTCCCGCGTGCAATGGCGAAGTCGATCATCCGTCGGCTGTTCTCGCTCAGCGCGTACGCGATGCGCGGGGCGGGAATGCCGTCTGAATCCCGCAGCACGGGATCCAGCGTGACGCGGTTATGCGGCTCCGGCAGGTCCTCGAGGATGGCGCCCAATCCGGTGCCGCGGCGGTGATACCGGCGATACGCCGCATGATGCCCGGCGCCCCAGGGGATCAACCCATTGGCCGTGCCGTCGAAGGCCAGTGCCGCCGTGCCTTCGCCGCGCGAGAACTCCCAGATGAAGCCGCGCTTGAAGCCACGGCTTTCGTCGGTTTCGTAGAACTCGTGGCTCCACATCGCATTATCCGGCCCGCGCTCGCCGTCCAGCTCATGGTCGAAATAACCGAAGATGCTGACATAGGGATGGAACATCAGGTTCCGCCCGACCTGGTCCGACGAATTGGCTAGGCCGTTCGGGAACTTCTCCGACACCGAGTTCAGCAGGATGCGCGGCGTGCCAATACCGTTGCACGCCATCACCACTATATGCGCCGCCAGGAACTGCTCGGCGCCGTCGGCATCGTAGTAGATCACGCCATTCGCCATGCCGTCCGGTCCCAGCGTGATCTCCCGCACCCGGCAGCGCGTGCGCAATTCCACCCCGGCCCGGATCGCCTGAGGCCAATAGGTGATGTCGGTACTGCCCTTCGCCCCCTGCGCGCAGCCGGCCGTACACTGGCCAAGGTTGATGCAGGCCGGCCGGCCCTCGTACTCCTCGGAGGCAATCGTGCTGTCGCTCGGCCACCAGTGCCAGCCGAGTTTGTTGAAGCCGCGGCCGAGGGTTTCGCTGCTCCGCCCCATCGGCAGCGGCTTCATCGGCACCGTCTTGCGGGGATAGGCGGGGTCGCCGGCCAGGCCCGAAACCCCCATCACCCGGTCGTTGATGTCGTAGAACGGCGCCAGCGTGGCGTAGTCGATCGGCCAGTCATCGGCGATGCCGTCCAGCGAGCGCACCCGGAAATCGGAGGGGTGAAAGCGTGGCGTATGCGCGCCGTAGAGCACCGTGCCGCCGCCGACGCCGTTGAAGTTCGCCACCTTGATGCAGGAGCCGTCTTCGTGGATCGGGTAGTCGGTGATCCGCTGGCGCCGGTTCGGGCTGATCGCGAAGTCGCTGCCGTTGCGCGTCTCGACATCGCGGCGGGTGGCGGGAAACTCGGCCGGCTTGGTCCACTCGCCCTGTTCCAGGCAGACGATGCGCATCTTGGTGTCGGCCAGGCTCCAGGCCGCCGCGGCCCCGGAGGCGCCGGCGCCGATGATCACAACGTCAGCCGTATCGGCCATGCGGCTCCCCTGGGTCGTCTGCTCCGGTGCCAGTCGAAGCCGCTCGGGCGCGGTTGTCAACTTGGCGGGGGTGTCGCAATTTCGCGGCGGCGAGGCGATGGGGATGGGCGGGAAATGTCGGGGTTGATGATCGCAGGGCTTGCCGGGGTGATGCTGTTCACGGCGTTTTTGTCGGGTATTTTCGGCATGGCCGGTGGCATGATCCTGATGGGGGTGTTGCTGGCGGTGCTGCCGTTGCCGGCGGCGATGGTGTTGCATGCGGTGACGCAGATGGCTTCGAATGGCTGGCGGGCGGTGTTGTGGCGGCGGCATATCAACTGGCGGCCGGTGGGGTTCTTCCTGGTTGGCAATTTGGCGGCGCTGGTGGTTTGGTCGGTGTTTCAGTGGGTGCCGGAGAAAGCGGTGGCGTTGCTGATGCTTGGGTTGACGCCGTTCATGTTCCGGATGTTGCCGGCGGCGATCAAGCCCAATCCGCTGGTGGCGGGGCATGGGGTGGCGATGGGCGGGGTTTGCATGTCGCTGATGCTGGTGTGCGGGGTGTCGGGGCCGTTGTTGGATACGTTCTTTCTGGGCGGTGGGATGGAGCGGCGGCAGATCGTGGCGACCAAGGCGGTGTGCCAGGTGGCCGGGCATTTCTCCAAGCTGGTGTATTTCGGGGCGCTGGTGGCGGGGGGTGGCGGGCCTGATCCGGTGATGCTTGGGTTGGCGATCGCGGCTTCGATGGCGGGGACGACATTGGCGCGGCGGATATTGGAGGCGATGACGGACAAGCAGTTCCGGACCTGGGCGGATCGGGTGATCACGGTGATTGCGGTTTACTATCTGGGGCAGGGGGTTTGGTTATTGTTATGATATCGTAACAATTTGGGCGTGATCGAACGGGCGGGGATAGGGCGTTTTTTGCGGTTGGGGGGTCGTGCGCGGGGCGCGGGCGCGCGGCCGGGCCGCGGCTGGCGGGCGGGGGGATATTGGGCGGGGGCTGGATGTGGATGGGCGCGGGGCTGCTGGCGGGGTGGTTTTCGCGCTTGTGGGACGCATGGCGGGTGGCGCGCGCGGTGCGGACGGGGGTGCGGCGGGCGGAGTCGTGGCGTGATGCGCGGTGTGACGGGGCGCGGGGTTGCGGCGGGGGGAGTTGGCCGGCTTGCCAGAGCTGGAGGATTTGTTCGAGGCGGGCGAAAATGCGGCTGAGGGCGGCGATGATGAGGGTGTGGATGGGGGCCGGAATCCAGGCGCACTTCTCCTGTGCCAGCACGGTGCCGTGCAGGCAGGCGATCTGGCCGCCGAGGGAGGGTGCATGTGCTTTCATGCGATGGATGATAACTAACTGATGTTCGGTGAACAAGGAAAAAATGCGAGGATGGTGAATTTTTTTAGGGAGATCCCCATCGCCCGCCCCGGCATCGGCTTCCCGGGCCCGGTGCACCTCGAGCGCTTCGCGGCGCCCGCGCGCCTCGCCCTCACCGACGATCCGCGCCTCGCCACGGTGGGCGG
>JANXSA010000067.1 GCA_025352915.1 Rhodospirillales bacterium
CGGATCAACAGGGGCGCGACCGAGCCCACGGACTGGAACTGGAAGCCCAGGCTCGCACGGGCGACGGTGAGCACGGTCAAGGCCAGCCAGCGTCCACCCATTGGCCCTTCCCTTCCTGCTGACCCGCAGCTACTGCATTACACGCCAGCCACGATCAGGCATTTGTGCATCGTCGGCAAGCGATAGCCGTTCCACGCACAGCGTAGTAAGGCCTGTGCAGCTGAGAGGAACAGAAAAGTAGCATAAGGCCCGCTATCCCTCGATGACGCGGTAAATCGTCGCGGGATGGACGTTGAAGGTCCTGGCGACGGCGCTGATCGACTTCCCGTCCCGGACGAGTTCCCTGGCCAGTTCCTGCTGGTCGAGGCGCAGTTTCTTTGGCCGGCCGAAGGCCACGCCGCGCGCCTTGGCGGCCAGTCTGCCGTCACTCGTTCGGCTGATAATAAGGGTGCGTTCGAACTCGGCGATGCCGGCGAAGATCGTCATGACCATTCGACCCGAAGGACTTGTCGTGTCAGCCCACGGTTCATCAAGGGACTGTAATCCAGCATTTTTCTCGGTCAGGCGCTCGGCTATTCTTAGGAGTTCGGAAGTCGTGCGCGCCAGACGATCAAGCCGGGTAACGACGAGGATGTCTCCTTTAGGGGTCACCACACGATTTGTACAAAATCGTACGCTAAGCTGAAAAGCGTTTTGAATCATAGGCTAATGAATTTGTGGGCTGACGGATTTCGGCCGGATTTTGCTTTCAAAACCCTCTTTCAAAATCGTGTCCAAAGGCAACCGCCTTTTGAAATGAGTGGCGTTCGCCCGTCGTTCTTGGAGGGGCATACGTACCGTACGATTTTGTACAAATCGTGTGATGACCCCAATCAGGTCGTGGACCTGCTGCCTGATCGGCAAGCAGCAACTCTGGCCAACTGGCTTCGTGAGCATCCCGGTATCGAAATTGTCGCGCGCGACCGCGCCGGCGCTTACGCCGACGGGATCCGCCATGGAGCCCCCAATGCCGTGCAGGTCGCTGACCGCTGGCACATGTTGCGCAATCTTGGCGATGCCGTTCAAGCGGTTGTCGGTCGCCACCATGCCGGTGTTCGGCAGGTCGCCAAGGAGATTGCTGGCAAAGCGGTGGCTGACGACGCAGTCATTCCCTTGGGTCCCACCGATATCGCCAAACCAACAGCCGCTGAACAACGCGGTCAGGATGCCTATGCGCGCCGACACGCGCGCTATGAGGAAGCTGCGGAGTTGCGGGCTGCGGGCGTGTCGATCAAGCGCATCGCGGCATTGATCGGCGTCGAGCGCAAGACGGTCCGTCGTTGGCTAAGCGCTGGTGGCGCCGCCCTTTGGCGCAAAAAACCGCAGCCCGGCGCCCTCGCGCCTTACCAGGATCATCTGGACCGCCGTTGGACTGAAGGCTGCCATAATGCGGCTCAACTCTGGCGTGAACTGGTCGCGCGCGGCTTCTCTGGCCGGCCTGGTACCGTTCGCCAATGGGCGGGACGGCGGCGAAAGAATGAACCCTGGGCCGCTCGCACCCCGGCTATCCATGCCGTCGGCGGCGGATCCCTGTCTGCCAGCCAGATTGCAAGCCAATTGATGACTCACGAGACACTGCCTGACGCTGACCAGAACTTTGTCGCCTGCCTGCTGGAGCGGGTGCCTGAACTTGCCGAGTGTGTTAAGGCGGCGAAGCGGCTGACCGCAGTGTTATGCAAGAAAAGCAGGGAAACACTGGACAAAGTATTGGAGGACGCAGGCAAGACTGCGCTTGGATCGTTTGTCGCCAATCTGCGCAACGACATCGGCGCCGTGCAGGCGGCTTTGGAGTTACCCTGGACCACCAGTCCCGCTGAGGGCCAGATAAACCGGCTCAAGATGCTGAAACGAACGATGTATGGCCGAGCTGGATTTGGATTGCTCCGGGCTCGCGTCCTATACGCAACCTAGCAAACAGCACGGAAAGTGCGGGAGAACCCAATATTCATTGTCACAGCTACAGGCGTAGCTTTGCCCGTGAAAATTGTCTCTACAACCGCCTTGAGGTTGTCATAAACCATGCGCTGGGGCACCCCGCCGAAGAAGGCAAAGGCCCGGTCATGGGCGTCGAATACCATCTCCTGAGTCTCTCGCGGGTAGGCCACGACGAACATCTGACGGCTGAACGTCAGACGGAAATGCGCGACCTTGATGGTTTGCATGACGCCGCCGAGTTCG
>JANXSA010000073.1 GCA_025352915.1 Rhodospirillales bacterium
TCGAATTCTGGCAATCAAATCCATGACCAACACCCCAGATTCTCCAGCGCAAAGGCCGGATGATCGCATGACCCTGGGTGGAAACTTTTGGACGCTGTTTACCCAGGGAATCTGGAAAGATTTGCACGCTGTTTTGCAGCCTTGCACACCTTGCCGCGCGGCATGGACGAGCGAATCCGTGGCGAGGCAAACAGATGAAGCCTGAACCTGCAAAGCCGGTCATGGCAGTGGCTTCGGCCTTCCATCGAACGGTGATTTCGCTGCGCTTCAGTGACATCGACGCGCTGCGTGAGGTCACGCCGCAAATCAAGCAGTCCACCAAATACGCGCAGATCGCAGCATCGATCAGCGAGGTCGGTCTCATCGAGCCGCCGGTGGTGGCGCATCATCCGGCCATGCCTGGTCGCTATCTGCTGCTCGACGGTCACCTTCGCATCGACATTTTGCGTAGCCAGGGCCGCGACAGCATCTCCTGCCTGCTGGCCACGGATGATGAGGCCTTCACCTACAACAAGCGGATCAGTCGACTGGCGGCCATCCAGGAGCATCGGATGATTCTGAAGCTGGTCGAGAAGAAGGTCCCGGAATCCCGCATCGCGCGGTCCCTCAACATCGACGTCAACACGCTCCAGATCAAGAAGCGCATGCTGGTTGGCATCTGCCCGGAGGCCGTGGAATTTCTGAAGGACAAGCCCGTCAACGCGAAGGTGTTCGGCGTGCTGCGGAACATGCGGCCGCTGCGGCAAATCGAGGTGGCGGAACTGATGGTGACGATGAACCGCTACACTGACGGGTATGCGCGGGCATTGTTGGCGGCCACACCGCAGACACAGATTATTTCCGAGGCCAAGCCGAAGGCCACCAAGGGGCTGACTGAAGACCAGAAGGTTCTGATGGAGCGCGAATCCGCGCAACTCGACCGCGAGGTCAAGCTGGCTCATTCGGCCTATGGGGCGGACCATCTGATGCTGGTGGTCGCGCGGGGGTATCTCGCACGCCTGCTCGAAAATCCTCGCATTGTTCGGTTCCTGACGCAGCAGCGGCCGGAGTTCCTCACGGAGTTTCGCCGAATAGCAGAGATCGACACGATGGCAGCTTAGTCCGGCTCAGCGGCCAAATCTGGATGGGGACCCGGACCCGAAAGCGCGGGGACCTTCGGAGACGCCGCACGAGGGGCGGATCGATGATGGTGGTGGGGATGGCGGCGAACCCGTCTGGAGCCCACCAGGCCGGCCGCCATAGGGCCGGCCAAACGTTGCCCGGCATGCCGGGAAAAGAGGCGGAGGGGGCGCGCTGTCGCGCGGCGCGCTCCCTCCCTGTGTGGATGTCCATCGATGAAGGAAGTCACGGCACTCGCCGCTTCGCCAATGCCACCGACAGCGTCGCCGCCGCCAAATCGAACGTCGCCGCGGAAATGTTCCGCGCCATGACGCGCACCGTGTTGTTCGACCACACGGCGGCATCGAGCTCGATGAATCGCGTCGACGACACCAGCGACGCCTGCGCCAGGTCGCCCGCCCTTGCCCCGCTCACCGTGACGTCGATCAGCGCCGTCGCCCCCGGCGCCAGGCTCGGGAGGTCCCAGGAGACCTCCGCCGCAAACTCGCGCCGCCCTGAGCCGAACAGCGCGCCCGTCAACAGCGGCGTGCCGTTCAGCACAGCGGGTGCCGCCTCAGGCAGCCCGTAGAGACGCAGCGACTGTAGGTCGATCGGCCCATCGAAGCCGATCACCCCCACCTGGGCATAGGCCACGGCTCCACCGACGCGGATGGTCTGCCGCCGATTGAAGTTCGCATCATCCATCGGCGCGCCGGCGTTCCAGCCCTTCGCCGGCCCGTTCCACTGCATGGTGGTGATCGACGCCAGCACGTCCCCCGCAATGTCCTCGCGGACATTCCCCGCCCCATCGAACACCCGTACGAACAGCCGCCCGCCCGAGGCGCCGCTCGTCAGCCAATGCGCCAGCGCGAACTCCTTGGCCTGGGAGGTGTCGAGCATCCACCCCAGCCCGCGGTTCGCCGCCAGCGTCACCGCCCGATCGGTCGGCGTCAGGTCGGTCAGCCCGTTGAAGCAGAAATCCGCCATGAAGGTCGCTGTGGTGGTCGAGGTGGCGATGGTGATCAGCCCCTCCACCCCGACCTCGGTCGCTGACTGCCGGAACGCCGCCGCCCGGGTGTTCGGCACGCCGGCCAGGAAGCGCTGGAACCGCGATGCCGGCGCGCGGTGTCGGTTGATCACCGCATTGCCGCAGCGATTGGCCGTCGCCGTGTAGTCGATGCCGACCAGGTAGGTGTTGGTCCAGGCGATATCGTACTCGCAATCTTGCGCCCCGGCCGTGTGCCGCGCCGCCAGCGGCGAGCAGGCCTCCATGCGCATGTTGCGCGCGATGATGGCAGAGCCCGAGGTCTGGTTCAGGAAGGGGATGGCGATGTTGCTGCCGGCCTGGCGGAGCTCGAAGTTCGGCGCGTCAAAGACGTGGCGGTTGTGGTTGGAGTAGGCGCCCGCCTCATTGCCAAAGCGCACGCCAAACCGGTCCTGCGCAGCATTCACGCCGGTAGCCTGAGCGAAGTGGCCGCCATAGTAGCGGATCGAGGTGTTCCAGGCCGTCGCCGTCGCGCACCAGATATCGAGGCCGATGCGGTTGTTGACGATGCGCCCGAGCGTGAAGGTGCTGTCCTCGACGCCGCGGCCGTCGCCCAGCGTGCGCATGCCGATGGTGAAGCCTTCCACCCGCCGTAGCTCGATCTGCGAGGCATCGACGTTGCGCACGGTGATGCCGATGTCGGCCTCAGAGGACCAGTCCGACAGCGTTTGCCGGATCACGTTTAGGCCGCTGTAGAGCTTCTCGGCATTGCGGATGGTGCCACCATCCCCCAGCACCAGCACGGAGGTCGGCGCGGTGCCGGTGTAGCGGATGGTGCCCTGCATGATCAGGCCACGCGCCCCGCCCGGCAGGGTGACGGTGCCCGACACGTTCCAGGTGCCGGGCGGGATCATCGCGAACTTCTGGTCGGCACCCGCGCGATCGAAGGCCGCCTGGATGGCGGTGCGATCATCCGTCACGCCATCGCCCAGCCCGCCGAAATCATTCGGCAGAACGGCCTCCCGATCGCGGAGGTACTTCGCGAAGTCAGTCTTGTTCAGATTGGCGTTGAGGACCAGCAGGTCGTCGATGCGCGCCGGCATGGCGTTCTCCAATCAGAGGGCGGTGGCGGTGACCGGGCCGGCGAAGGCGGAGACGTTGCCCTCGGCCGAGACGCTGCGCAGCCAGTACCAGCGGGCTTGGCCGGTGGTGAGGCCGGTGCGGTCCCAGGGCAGCGTGGTCGGCTCGGCGGCCAGCTTGGTGGCGGCAGAGAGGCTGGCGCTGCTGGCCTCGAAGATCTGCAGCCGCACCCCGTCCGCGGGAAAGCCGCCCGACAGGCGCACGCCACCCGCGATGCCGGTCGCCGCCAGGCCGGACGCCGCGGCCGGGACCAGCGCCTCCCGCCAGCCCGACACCGCGCCACTGCGCGCCTGCGCCCGCACGCGGAATGCCGTCGGCTCGCCGCTGGGGATGGCGACGGCGGTGGCGCCGAAGCCGCCGGCATAGCCCTGCCAGACAGCGACCGAGGTGGGCCGGAACTCGATCTCGTAGCCGGCGAGATAGGCGGAGCCCACCGCCGACCAGGGCACCGCGACCGCCGTGAAGCTCACCCCGAGCGGCGTCTCCACCAGGATGGTGGCGGGCGCGGCGATCACGCCCGGGTTCGGCAGCACCACGGACGGGTTCTGCCCCGTCGCGCGCTCATCCGTCGCCGGGTTCCAGGCCCAGACGGCGGGATCCTCCTCGGCCAGTTGCAGGTTCACTCCGCCATCAGGCGCCAGCGCCCATCCCGTCACCCGTGCCGGGAATGGCGTCAGGCGTTCGAGAGCCACCGTCACCCCATCCCAGGGCCGCAGCCGCAGCGCCGAGAGGTTGGCCTGCATCGCCACCTCGCGCTGGCGGCGGTTGCGCTCCAGCTCGATTTTCATCAGGCGCTGGACTGTGGCGGCGGAGGTGGTGAGCGGGAACTCCATGTCCCGGTAGATCGCCTCGCCGCCATCCTCGGTGACGTAGTTGCTGGCCAGCAGCGGCGGCGCATCGGTCGGCTGCCAGGCGGCGGCCGGCTCGACATAGACGGCGCGCACTCCGTTGAAGAGATCCCGCCGCGGGCGCGAGCCCACGATGGTGACGTCGCCGCGCAGATCGTCGGAGGTAAGTGTCGCCGCCGGCAGCGCGGGCGCGCCCGCATGGATGTAGAAGCGCCCCCCGCTCACCACCAGCGCGCCGGCCATGGCGGCGACCAGCTTGCGGGTGATGGCGATCTTGCCCTCGCCCAGTGTGACGGCACCGTTCACGGTGTAGCGGCGTTCGGCGGTGCCATCGCGCCGGCCCATGATCTCGTCGCAGATGTTCGCGGCCGCCATGAGTGCCGGTAGGTCGATATCGGCCCAGGCGGCGCGCCACCCAAAGGGCGAGGTCAGGTACCAGGCCAGGCAGAGCGCGGGATTGTCCGACCAGCCGATGGCACCGGTGCGCGGGTCAAGAATGGTGTCAGCACCGTCGACGATGGCGGACAGGCTCGGCGCGCCGGAGGGGAAGGCTTCGGGCCGCAACTTGAGGCGCACGGCGAGATGGGCGCGGCCCTGGCCGCGATGCGCCGTGGTCCACTGACCGCCCGTGTCCGCGACGAGATTGGCATTGGCGGCCTGGCCGGGATCGCCCAGTGCGCGGTCAATCCGCAGCAGGCCGGCGAATTTCGCGTCGGTGGAGGCGGTGCCGTTGAGGAGCACGTCGCCGATGGCGCGCACGCGATGGGCGGCGAGGACCACGACGACGTGCAGGAAGCCGTCGGCGCGGCCCTCATCATCGGTGGCGGAATGCAGGAACACGACGGGCCCAGAAGTGCGGCAGCGCCCGAAAACGATCTGGTGCTCGGTGATGGGCTGGCGGAAGGATTGGGTGCGGCCGGCGCCGGGGGTGCGGGGATCGAAGCCGGAGCCGGGACCGGTGTCCGCCCCCGGCGTGACGTTGGCGCTGCGGGCCGCGGAGGGCGACTTGGGGCGGAAGACCGCGGCACCCACGGCGGACACCACCAGGGCGGCGCCGGCGGCCGCCACGGCGCCCAGGATGCCGCCGCCGATGACGGCCGAGGCGGCGGCACCTGCGGCAGCGGCGAGGCAGGGACTGGCGAGGGGCATCAGCCACCCCTCCAGGCGATGGTGCAGGCGGTGATGGGGAGGCGCA
>JANXSA010000114.1 GCA_025352915.1 Rhodospirillales bacterium
TGCCGCAGCCACGCTCGCCACAGGCACCACCACCGGCCGCACCGGCGCCAACACCCGCCGCACCAGCGGCGCCAAATCAAACACCGGCTTCTCCGGCAACACCAAAGCCGCCCCGGCCGCCACCACCGACAACCCGAGCGCCATTCCGAACAGCGGTGCCAACCAACCCTGCATCCGCCCAGCCTAGCGCCAAGCCGTTACGACCCGCTTACGACACCCTCACCCAGCCGTGGCGCCCCCCCGCGAATCCCCGGCCGCACCCCATCCAGCGAAATCGGCAACGCCGTCAGCAGGTAATCCTCCCCCGGCACCGCCTGCATCATCCCCAACGCCCGCACCTGCGGCTCCGCCAGCGCCTCCGGCAACGAATTGATCGCCGAAACCGGCACCCCCGCCGCATCCAGCAGCGCCACCCAATACCCCCGATTCTGCCCCGCCAGAATCGGACACAACTCCGCAAACAACGCCGCCTTGTTCACCAACCGCCCCCGATTGCTGGCAAATCTCGCGTCACCCACCCAATCCCCCCGCCCGCACGCCACCGCCAGCTTGGCAAACAGCCGGTCATTCCCCGCACAAATCAAAACCGGCCCATCCGCCGCCTCAAACGCCTCATACGGCGCCAGCCCCGGATGCCCGCTCCGATGCCGCTCCGGCATCTGCCCGGTATTCACATAGGCGTCAGCCTTCTGCCCCGCCCACATCAGCGCCGTCTCCAACAGCGACCCCTGGACCATCCCGCCTTGCCCGGTCCGTTCCCGCCGGTGCAACAACGCCATGATCCCGATCACCACCCACATCGCCGTCCCCTGGTCGCACACCGAAGGGGCCGAGCGCATCGGCGGATCGCCCTCCCCGCCATTCATGCTCGACAACCCGGAATAACCCTGCAACAGCGGCTCAAACCCCGGCCGCATCGCCATCGGCCCAACATGCCCAAACGCCGAAATCGCCCCATGGATCAGCCGCGGAAACCGCGCGCACAGGCTCGCCCCGTCCACCCCCAGCGCCTCCGGCACCCCCGGCCGCAAATTATGCACCAGGATATCCGCCGTCCCCGCCAACCCATAAAGCTCCGCCCGCCCCTCAACCGACTGCAAATCAATCGCCCGCGAAGCCTTTCCCCGATTGAAGATATGAAACGTCAGCGCATCCCCATGCCGGAAATCCGGCCCCATCCGCCTGGCATCATCCCCCCCCTCCGGCCGCTCCACCTTGATCACCTCGGCCCCAAGATCAGCAAAGATCGCCCCCACAAACGGCCCGGCCAAAACCTGCCCCAACTCGATCACCCGAAGCCCCGCCAAAATCCCCGGCATCCCGCCCTCCCTATTCCCGTGCATTCCCTCTACCCTGCGTATCGACCGCGAGGAAGTTTCGATGACAAAGGCAGCAAGCAAGGCTCCGCCGACGTCGTGCGCAGCACGCTTTCGCGTGACGGGCCGAGGGCCCCTTGACCCCCAAAACTTGACCGGGCCATACGACGCACAAAAAGCCCTCTCCCCTTGGGGGAGAGGGTTGGGTGAGGGGTCGCCACACCAACGTCGCCTGTCACATGCACTGGCACGCCGCCCATGACCCACCTCATCGGCGTCTTCGACCTCTTCCGCGTCGGCCTCGGCCCCTCCAGCTCCCACACCGTCGGCCCCATGCGCGCCGCCCTCGCCTTCGCACACGGCGCCGCCAAACTCGCCGGCGGCGTCGCGAAAATCCGCATCATCCTGATGGGCTCGCTCGCCTGGACCGGAAAGGGCCATGCCACCGACGTCGCGATCTACGCCGGCCTCGCCGGCATGGAGCCCGCCACCGCCGAGCCCGACGGCGTCTTCGCCACCGCCACCGCTGCCCAGCAAGCCGGCCGCCTCGACGTCCCAGCCCTCGGCCAGGTCGAGGTCGAAATCGTCTTCGACCGCATCACCCCCACCCCCGAGCACCCCAACACCCTGCGCTTCGAGGCCCTGGCCCCGGCCGGCGCCGTGCTGCGCGCCGAAACCTGGTTCTCCATCGGCGGCGGCTTCGTCCTGCGCGAGGGCGAGCGCCCCGCCACGCAATCCGGCCCCGCCCTGCCCTACCCCTTCGCCACCGCCGACGAAATGCTCGCCATGGCCGCCCGCACCGGCCGCTCGATCGCCGGCCTGCAACGCGCCAACGAGCTCGCCGTCCGCCCGGAACCGCAGCTCCGCGCCCACCTCGCCGCCATCGCAGCCACCATGGAAGCCTGCATCGAGCGCGGCCTGGCCGGCGAGGGCATCCTCCCCGGCGGCCTGAAAGTCCGCCGCCGCGCCAAAACCCTGGCCGCCCGCGCCGCCGAACGCGCCCAGCGCAACACCGCCAACCCCACCGCCGCAATGGATCACGCCAGCCTCTGGGCCATCGCGGTGAACGAGGAAAACGCCGCCGGCGGCCGCGTCGTCACCGCCCCCACCAACGGTGCCGCCGGCGTCATCCCCGCCGTCCTGCGCTACCTCAAGACCTACCATCCCGAAGCCGGCCCCGACGCCCACGAAGACTTCCTCCTCGCCGCCGCCGCCATCGGTGGCCTCGCCAAACGCAACGCCTCGATCTCCGGCGCCGAGGTCGGCTGCCAGGGCGAAGTCGGCGTCGCCTGCGCCATGGCCGCCGCCGGCCTCGCCAGCGCCCTCGGCGGCACCCCCACCCAGGTCGAAAACGCCGCCGAAATCGGCCTCGAACACCATCTCGGCATGACCTGCGACCCCATCGGCGGCCTGGTGCAAATCCCCTGCATCGAGCGCAACGCCATGGGCGCGGTCAAGGCCATCACCGCCGCCTCTCTCGCCTTGGCCGGCGACGGCACCCACCGCGTCAGCCTCGACCAGGTCATCGCCACCATGCGTCAAACCGGCCTGGACATGCACAGCAAATACAAGGAAACGGCCCAGGGCGGCCTCGCCGTGCACGTGCCCCAATGCTGACCGCACCCCCCATCATCCGATCCGGTCACGTCCTGGCGCTCCGCCTGTTCGACGCCGCCGACCGCATCGACCTCGAACACGCCGAAGCCCTCTGGCGCCGTTACGCCGCCGGCGCCGCCCGCCGCCACGGCCTCGCCGCCACCCCGCCCAAGGCCGTCTCCTTCGGCGTCCCCCCCCTCACCCTCACCCTGCCGCCCTACACCCTAAGCCTCGCCGGCCGCACCATCGAAGCCGCCATGACCGCCCGGCTCTACGATTTCGGCGCCATCACCCTCGCCCTGCGCGTCCCCGCCGACAACCTGCCCTGGGCCGAGTTCGCCGCCCTGGTCAACGAAGTCGACGCCACCGTCGGCCCCGCAGCCCAATCCGGACCCTGGGAATCCGCGCTGGCCGCCCTAACCGCCGCCCTCGCCGGCGCCCTGCGCCAACCCACCCAGCCCCGAATCCAGGAAGACTACCTCGTCGGCGTCGTCCATGCGCTAGACAACACCCCCACCGCCGAAGCCCTCATGGCCAGCGTCGATCTCGCCGCCCTGCTCTCCGGCGAACACCGCCCGCTCTCGGCCGCCGCCCGCGCCGACCTCCTGCGCCATCGCTTCTCGTACTACGAAGACGACCTCGTCGTCCTCACCTGGGACCGCGCCTTCGTCTACGAACCCCGCGGCGACGCCGACGTCACCGACGTCATAGAAGTCGCCAACGCCCAGCTACTGGAAATGCGCTACTACGACGAACTCCTGGACGCCGAACTGCCGCGCATGAACGCCCACGTCGCCGCCGCCCGCAGCGGCCTGAACCCCCTGGCCGCCCGCCGCTACGCCGGCCTCGCCCG
>JANXSA010000132.1 GCA_025352915.1 Rhodospirillales bacterium
CAGCTTCATCGCCGGCGCCGATATCCGCAATTTCGGCAAGGGCCGGCCGGTGATCCCGCCCGGCAGCCGCAGCCACGACCTGTTGGACCGCTCCACCAAGCCGATCGTCGCCGCCATCCATGGCTATGCCCTGGGCGGCGGGCTTGAGAACGCCATGGGCTGCCACTACAGGATTGCCAAGCGCAGCGCCAAGGTCGGCCTGCCGGAAGTGCTGATCGGCATCCTGCCCGGCGGTGGCGGCACCCAGCGCCTGCCGCGCCTCATCGGCCCCAAGGCGGCGCTCGACCTGATCGTCTCCGGCCGCCATGTGCCGGCGGCCGAGGCGTTGACGCTCGGTATCATCGACGCGGTGGTCGAAGACGATGCTGATCTGAAACAGGCCGGCATCGCCTATGCCCGCAAGATGGCCGATGCCCGCCCGCTGCCGCAGGTCAGCAGCCGGACGGACATGCTGGACGCCGCCAAGTCAGATCCCGGCATGTTCGATGCCAAGCGAAAGGAGATCGCGCGCCGCGCCCGCAACCAGAAGGCGCCTTACAACTGCATCCTCGCCGTCGAGGCCTCCACCCAGTTGCCGTTCGCCGAGGGCTTGCAGCGTGAGCGCGACCTGTTCAACGAGCTGGAAAACACCGACGAGGCGCGCGCCCTGCGCTACGTCTTCTTCGGTGAGCGCGAGGCCGGCCGGGTGCCCGGGCTCGACCCGGCCACCCGCGTGCGCGAGATCAACACCGCGGCCGTGATCGGCGCCGGCACCATGGGCGGCGGCATCGCCATGTCCTTCGCCGATTTCGGCATCCCGGTCCGCATCCTGGAAGCGACGCAGGAGGCGCTAGATCGCGGCATGGGCCGCATCCGGTCGAATTACGAAACCTCGGTGAAGCGCGGCAGCTTGGCCGCTGACGAGATGGAGCGCCGCTTCGCCCGCATCACCCCGGTGTTGTCCTACGATCAGATCGGCGATGCCGACGCCGTGGTGGAAGCCATCTTCGAACAGATGGAGCCCAAGAAAGCCATCTTCGCCAAGCTCGACGCGGTGATGAAGCCCGGCGCGCTGCTGCTGTCCAACACCTCGGCGCTGAACATCGACGAAATCGCTTCGGCCACCAAACGTCCCCAGGACGTTGCCGGCGCGCATTTCTTCTCGCCTGCCAACGTCATGAAGCTGCTGGAAGTGGTGAAGGGCGCGGCGACCTCACCCGACACCATGGCCAGCACCATGGCGATGGGCCGCAAGATCGGCAAAATCAGCGTCGGCTGCGGCAATTGCGACGGCTTCCTGGCCAACCGTTCGCGCGCGCCGTTCAACAGCGAAATGGTCATCATGCTGGAAGAGGGCGCGCTGCCCGAGCAGATCGATAAAGTAATGGTCGATTTCGGCTATCCCATGGGCCCCTTCGCCGTCGGCGACCTCGCGGGCCTGGACATCGGCGCCGAGGGCCGCAAGCGCCGCGCTGCCGCCGACCCGAACTACCGCAAGCTCCCCATCGCCGACCGCCTCGTCGAGCTCGGCCGCTTCGGCCAGAAGACCGGCGCCGGCTGGTACCGCTACGAAAAGGGCGACCGCACCCCTTACCCCGATCCCGTCGTAGCAGGGATCATCGCCGACATGGGCAAGCAACTCGGCATCGAGCAACACGCCTTCACCGAGGAGGAAATCCTGCGCCGGCTGCTGTTCTCCTCGGTCAACGAGGCCTGCAAGATCCTCGAGGAGGGCGTCGCCTACCGCTCCAGCGACGTCGATATCATGTGGCTGCACGGCTTCGGCTTCCCGCGCTACCGCGGCGGGCTGATGTTCTGGGCCGACCAGATCGGACCGCAAGCGGTCTATGACCAGATCAGCATCTGGCACCAACGCTACGGCAGCCGCTGGGCGCCGTCGGCCTATCTGCGCCGCCTCGCAGAGGCCGGCATCTCGTTTCGGGATGCGAAGCCAGGGAAGTGATGTTCTTTTTTGAAAAAAAGAACCAAAAAACTTTTATCCATTTGGACAGGTCCAGTCGCCAGCACGCGGACCAAATGGATAAAGTCTTTTTGCTTCTTTTTCTTCAGAAAAAGAAGACACTTCCTTCCCTTGCTGGGGCCAAATCAAGATGATCGACAAGACCGTCCGCACCGTCGCCGAGGCCCTCGCCGGCATCCGCGACGGCTCGGTGGTGCTGATCGGCGGCTTCGCCGGCGCCGGCGAGCCACGGCATTTGCTCGCCGGGCTGCTGGAACACGGCGCCCGCGATCTCACCATTGTCGGCATTCATGCCGGCATGGCGGATGACGGCATCGGCGCCCTCGTCGCCGCCGGTCGGGTGCGCAAGGCGATCGTGTCCTGGGCGCGCAATCCCAACGGGCCCATCCCGCTCGCCGCGATGATGCGCGCGGGCCGGGCCGAGCTCGAACTCGTCCCCCAGGGGACCTTGGCCGAGCGCATCCACGCTGCCGGCTCCGGCGTGCCCGCCTTCTTCACCGCCACCTCGGTCGGCACCTCACTCGCCCACGGCAAGGAGCACCGCGAGATCGACGGCCGCACCTACGTGCTGGAAAAAGCGATCTTTGCTGATGTCGCCTTGATCGAAGCGTGGCAGGCCGACCGCTGGGGCAACCTCACCTATCGCCGCGCCGGCCGCAACCTCAACCCCGTCATGGCCGCCGCCGCCAAGCTGACCATCGCGCAAACGCAACACCTGGTCGACCTCGGCGCCATCGAACCGGACCACATCGTGACCCCCGGCATCTACGTCCACCGCGTCGTCCACATCCCTTACGGCGACCCGCCGCTCTAGGCGGGTCGCCCAGGGATCACGGCTCCAGGATCGTCGTGCTCTCCAGATCGCGCTCAACCGCCGCCCGGTCGAGATGCACCACGTGATACTCCCCCTTCACGAACGGCTCGAACTGATCCCGGTAATGCGGGCTGCCCGGCATGCCGGAATTGCCGATATTCTGCACCGCCAGGAACTGCCGTGGCTGCGCGAAATCGGCGACAATCCGATACTCCGCCCCCGAACTCGCCGCATGCGGCGGCAGCTCGCCCCCGGTGTTGCGCACCGTGTGCGACCCGCCATCAATCGCCGACGGCCCGATATCAAAATCGGCCGCGAGTTCGGCATTGGTGATCGGATGCTTCCAATACGCCACATGCACGGTACCCCAGCTCCAACCCTTGGGGTCGTTGCCCAGCCTCCCGCGCAGCGTCGCCATGCTCTCCTGCGCTGCCCGCACCGCCGCCGCCTTGGTACCACCCGGGAAATACGCCATGCCGGGATGGGCCAACAGATGCACGCAAAGGTTGGTCTGCTGCACCGCCAGGTCCAGCAACCGCGGCGCCACATGCACCGCCAGAGTCCCGCGCTGCCAGTGGAACATGAACGTCTCGAACACCGTCGCCGCCATGCTGGCCGTGGTGTACAGGCAATCCCACTCCGCCAACAACCCCGCCACTGCCTCCGCATCCGCATCCCCGCTGCCTTTCAGCAGTGCTACAACATGCGGCGCCGACCGCTCGGCCCGCACGCTCTTGACGTCGTTCTGCAGCGCAATCGTGTGCGCCCGATCGGCCTTGCTGCCATCAAACGCCTGGTCGATGCGAATGCCGCGATGCCCCTGCGAATACGCGCCATAGATCGGATACTTGTAGCCCGGCTCGACAATCCGCTGATTGGCGCTGGCCACAAACCCGCTCGCCGGATTGTAGCGGTTCGGCAGCCCATCAAACGGAATATACCCCACCCACCGATCCGCCGGATTGCCGGCATCCCGCACCCCGGACGTCGCCCGCCCGCGGATCGGCACCCGCCCGGCCATTTGATACCCGGCATTGCCACTGGCATCGGCATAGACCCAGTTGAACACCGCCACCGACCAGTCGCGCAGCGCGTCGCGGAACTGCTCCCAGGTCTTCGCCCGCCCCACATTGATGCTGGCCCGGATATCGTCCAGATGCTCCGCCCCCACCCAGCGCAGCGACGTCACGGGATCGCCGCCCTCGTTCATCGTCGGGATGATCGCATTCACCACCGGCCCGCGCGTCGTCGACCGCACCACCAGCGCCCGCGTCGCCTCCCCCTTCACCGGGATCGACACCACCCGCTCGTCAAACCGCCGCCACGAATCCCCGTCACGATACCGCCCGGGGTCAGCCGGATCGACCTCCTCGCGATACAAATCGCGCGTCATCGCCATGTTGTTGGTAATCGCCCAGGCAACGCTCCCGTTGCTCCCCCACCACAACCCCGGCATCCCGACCGGCCCCGCCCCCGCCGCGTCATCCTCCGGGCCATGCAGCCCATACTCGTACCACGACGACGGCACCCAGAACGGCTGGTGCGGATCACCCGCCAGCAACGCCTTCCCCCCCGCCGCCCGCGCGCCACTCACCGCCCAATTATTGCTGCCGGTCGCATCATCTGTGCCCGCCGCCATCGGCGCCGCCACCTCCGGCCAGCCCGCCGGCGGC
>JANXSA010000150.1 GCA_025352915.1 Rhodospirillales bacterium
GCGGGCGCCGCGGCAGGCACCGCGCTTGGTGACGAAATTGTAGATGCCGCCTTTGCCGTTGGCGTCGCCGGGGTACCAGTTCTGGACGGTGCTGTATTTGATCGTGGCGTCGTCGAAGGCGACCAGCTCGACCACGGCGGCATGGAGCTGGTTCTCGTCGCGCTGCGGGGCGGTGCAGCCCTCCAGGTACGAGACGTGGCTGGCCTCCTCGGCGATGATCAGGGTGCGTTCGAACTGGCCGGTATTGCGGGCGTTGATGCGGAAATAGGTCGACAGCTCCATCGGGCAGCGGACGCCCTTCGGGATGTAGACGAAGCTTCCGTCAGTGAAGACGGCGGAGTTCAGGGCGGCGAAGTAGTTGTCGCTGACCGGGACCACGCTGCCGAGGTATTTGCGCACGAGGTCCGGATGGTCGCGCACGGCCTCGGAGATCGGGCAGAAGATCACGCCGGATTTGGCCAGGGTGGCCTTGAAGGTGGTGGCGACCGAGACGCTGTCGAACACCGCGTCCATGGCGACTTGCGGGCGTTCTTCCTCGGCGCCTTCGACACCGGCGAGGATGGCGCGTTCCTTCAGCGGAATGCCGAGTTTCTCATAGGTGCGGAGAAGTTCGGGATCGACCTCGTCCAGGCTCTTGGGGCCGGGCTTGCGCTTCGGGGCGGCGTAATAGTGCAGGTCCTGGTAGTCGATGGGGGGGTGGTTCACCATCGCCCAGTTCGGCTCTTCCATCTTGAGCCAGGTGGCGTAGGCCTTGAGGCGCCATTCCAGCAGCCATTCCGGCTCCTCCTTGCGGGCGGAGATCAGGCGGATGATGTCGGTGTTCAGGCCCTTGGGGGCCATGTCCATCTCGATATCGGTCGAGAAACCCCATTTGTAGCCGCCTTCGGTGGCGGCCTGGACGGCGTCGATGGTTTCGGCAATGGCTGGCATGGTGCGCCCTCTCTCTATTCTGCTGCGCTGGCGAGAAGCGCGGACTCGGCGGGCACGCGAAAGGCGAGCGGCACGGAGGCCATGCGCATGTCGGCCAGGGTGATGGCGGCGAGCGAGTCCTGGATCGCGGCGTTGACCAGGTCCCAGCGGCCCTTGACGGCGCAGACCGAGGAGACGTCACAACCAACGCTTGAGCCGTCGACGCAGGCGGTCAGCGCGATCGGGCCGTCTACCGCGATGATCACGTCGGCCACGGTGATCTCGGTCAGCGGGCGCATCAGGCGATAGCCGCCGCGGGCGCCGCGCTGCGAGGAGACCAGGCTGGCGCCGGCCAGCGCCTTGAGCACCTTGGCCACGGTGGGCTCGGGCACGCCTGTGCCGGCGGACAGGCCGGGCGAGGTCTGGACACACGCTGGTGCGACCCTGTCGACCTCGCCGAGGCGGATCAGCACGACAACGGCGTAGTCGGTGAGTTTGGACAGGCGGAGCATCGCGGTCTTTCCGGACCGACTGGGTCCTGATTGAACGAGATGGCCCACGCCCGGCGCTTCGTCAAGGCCGGCATGCCGGTTTATGGCGTTTTGCGGTGCCGGCTCAGGCCGTCGGGCGGATCATCTCGAACAGGCTGGTGACCTCGGTGTAGTCGCCGCGATAGCCGCAGCGGGCGATCGGGTTGGCGCCAGCGGTGTCGAAGATGCCGTCGCGGAGCCAGCGGTCGTCGATGTGCACGCCGATCACCTCGCCCAGGACCATCCAGGTTTGCAGCAGCACGCCGTCAATGCCGGCCAGTTGGATGATCTGGGTGACCTTGCATTCCAGGGCGGCGATGGCGTCCGCGACGTAGGGCGGCTTGATGCGGGTGCTGGGGGCCATGGCCAGGCCGGCGAGGGTGAATTCGTTGACGCCGGCGGCCGAAGGGGCGGAAGTGGCGTTCATGGCGCGGGCGAGCGGGGCGCTGACCAGGGAGCAGGTGAACTCGCCGGTGGCCTCGACGTTGTCCAGGCTGTCCTTGCGGCCCTCGCTGTTGAAATAGACCATCGGCGGAAAGGACGAGATGGCGTTGAAGAAGCTGTAGGGGGCGAGGTTAGGGCGGCCCTGGGCGTCCACCGTGCCGATCCAGCCGATCGGGCGCGGGGCGACGATCGCCTTGAACGGGTCATGCGGCAGGCCGTGGCCTTGGCGGGGTTCGTAGAAATAGTCGCTCATCGGGGGGGCTCCGTTCGGCTGGGCGAAGCTTACCGGGCTGGCGGTGGTTGCGCTACCGTCCCTGCCCTATGACTTGGCGCAGAGGCTCAGCGGCCATATTTGCGGAGCGACGCGGTTGATGTGCATCTCGGCATAGACGTGGCGGCCGTGGAACAGCATCACAATGGCCAGCATCGCGGCGGCAACCCCGATCCAACTGCGCCGCAGCGCCGGGCGTGGGCCGGCGAGCCACGACAGCACCACCGTGCCGAGCGTGCCGAGAAAGCCGCCGGCGAGGACATCGGCCAGGGTGTGGACCTCGAGTGCGAAGCGGGTGAAGCCGACCAGCGCCGCCACCGCCAGGCCGCTCAGCAACGCCCATACCAGGCGAAGCCGGCCGCTGCCGAGCGCCAGCGCCAGGACGCCGCCATAGACCACGGCGGCCGAGGCGGCATGTCCGCTGGGGCTCA
>JANXSA010000187.1 GCA_025352915.1 Rhodospirillales bacterium
AACTCCCACCCCTGCTCCCCCTCTACCCCCAACGCCGCCCCCGCCCGCTCCCGTTCATGAATTTCAGCAAAAAAACACCCCCCACCTGACCGAGCCAACCTGCGCCTATATTATTACGATAACAAAACAAATAGCCGCTCCAAAACCACCCGGTCATACATCGCCCCATACGCCGCCAAAGCCCCCCCGCCCATCGCCAGCCGTGCATTCGCCGCCCCGATCTCCCGCACCGCCCCCAGCCATCCCACCGGATCCCGCCGGATCGCCGCCCGCACTACCATCACCTGTTCAAAAACCATCCCCAGCCGCCGCCCCGGATCAACCTCCAGATCGTACGCCGCCCCAACAACCGGCGAAAAATCCTCAAACCCCAACTCCGTTGCAAACCGCAACGTCCGCGGATTGCCCACCACCATCGTCGGATGCCCCAGCCCGAACGCTTTGATCAGCTTCTCCGTCGCCCGGTCCACCTCCCCCCCGCTCGCCTCGGTCTCGGTCACCAGCGAAAAGAACGTCCGCCGGTACGGCCCCACATCGATCTTGTCGAACAGCGCATTGCCCGTCTCGCTGAACCCATCCACCCGCACCCCCCGCAACCCCATCGCCGCGGTACAAGCCTCCCGCAAAAACCCCAGCCCCGGATACGCCGCCAGAAACCGCCCCACCCCCTCGGCATCACCCACATCGCCATCCTTGCCATGCCCCAACCCGGCAAACGACACCAGCGACTCCTCGAAAACCCCCAATTCCATCAACCCCGCAACCGTCACCACCCGATGCACCCGCGGCGCCGCATTGAGACACAACAACAACCGATCCTTGCCCTGGGGATCGAACATCGCCGAAACATGCCCCTCGATCCCCGCCCGATCCCCCTGCGCGAACATCCACACGCTGTTCTTGGTCCAGAAATCATACGTCTCAAACGTCAGGCAGTACGCGTCCGGCACCTGGTACGTCGCCCGATACGTCGCCTCGATCGCCCGGTTCTGCGACAGCCAGACCATCCGCGGCATCGCAATCCGATTCTCAACCGCAAAACGATGCAGATCGCCAAACACGTCGGCATGAAACACCGGCGCCTCGTTACAGATATCGAAAACAATCAGCGCCCGCCCGGCCCGCACATCCGCCAGCACCGCCGGCTCGATGTCATCGCCGAAATACCGCACCCCGCGCTGCCGCGCCAAACCGCGGATCACCCGCCAGGCATCCAGCACCGGCACAATGCAAAGATACGCCCCCTCGCTCGGCGGAACATTGCCGGCCACCGGCTCCAGAACCGCACCATCCAGCAAACACGCCTGGGCAAAAAAACCCCAGCTATCATGCCCCCGGAAGATGAACCTCAATTCAACCGCGCCCGCAGCTCCGCCATCGCCGCCCGCATCCGCTCCGCCGCCTCACCCTCCGGCACCAGCTTCAAAAACGCCGCCCCGCAGCGCAATGCATCGCCGAGCCGGTCCACTCGCTGGTGCATCACCGCGGCATCCCGCCACAGCCCCGCCTCCTCCGGCGCAATCCGCAGCATATCCTCGGTACACGAAAGCGCCCCGGCCACATCGCCCGCGTTCAACCGCCGCAGCTTGATGTTGTTCTGCAACCGCAGCAGCACCCCCCGCGTGCTCATCGGCCGCATCAGCCCGGGCCTCAACTCGGCGGCCGGCCCCTCGACGCTCTTGATCAGCCGGCGCAGCGCCCGCGCATCCATGGTCACCCCGCCATTGAACACATCCACCACCAACTGCGCATCGCGGTGCGCCAGCGCCAGGACAAAGTGCCCGGGAAAATCCACCCCATGACACCCCCACCCCGCCGCCCGCGCCGCATGCAGCCACAACACCCCCAGCGCCACCGGCAACCCGCGCCGCCGCTCGATCACCCGCACGAGGTTGGCATTGTCCAGATCATCGTATTGCTGGGTATCGCCGATATAGCCGTTGACCTCCCCCATCAACCGCGCCAGCGCCACCGCCTGGCCCACCAGGTCATCCGCCCCCACCGTCCCCGCCATCTCCACCGCCCCGCGCGCCAGCAGCGACAGATGCGCCCGCGCCGCATCGACATCGGCCTCCGGCATGTCGATGCGCGCCAGCTGCAACGCTGCATCGGCAATGGCGATCTCGCCATCCGGCAATTGCCCGATCGCCTCCAGCGCTGCCCTGGCCTTTTGCACCCCGCCCCGCCTCCCTGATATCCATCTACGTCTGCTCAGCATAGGAAGATGGCATGCGCGTCGCCTTCGATCCAGCGTCCCCCGACCGCCTGCGCCGCTTCGGCGTCGGCCTGCCGTTCACCCACCCGATCACCTTCACCGCCGATTTCGCCGTCGAAGCGCCAATCCTCGTCTGCGCCACCATCGACCCCACCCAACCCTGCCGCATCGGCGCCTTCACTGAAGTGGCGGGCGGCCGCCTGCGTCACGTCTCGATCGGCCGCTACTGCTCGCTCGCCGCCGACGTTCAAACCGGCTGGGATGACCCGCCCGCCAGCTGGGCCACCACCTCGGCGATCGGCCATATCCGCAACCCCCACGGCTGGGCCAATCTGCTCGGCCACGACGATCACACCCCGCCGGACAGCCACCCGCCCGGCCAGCGCGCGACGATCATCGGCCACGATGTCTGGATCGGCCAGGGCGCTTTTCTCCGGCCGGGCATCACCATCGGCGACGGCGCGATCATCGGCGCGCGGGCGATGGTCTCGGACGATGTCCCGCCCTATGCGGTGGTCGAAGGCTCGGCCGTAATCCGCATGCGCTTCGACCCGGCAACCATCGCCCGGCTGCTGGCCGTCGCCTGGTGGCGCTACAACCTGTTCCACCTGCCGCCCGGGCTTTTGCCCGACGTGCGGCACTTCCTCGACCATGTCGAACAGGCAGTGGCGAAGGGCGCGCTCGAACCCTACGAACCCGGCTGGTACCGCCCGGACGACCTCGCAGCCCTGCTGGCCTAGGGCCCGACCCGCATCAGCCGCGGTCCCTCATCCTGCAACCAGCGCATCGCCACCTGCGTGTGCGGCGTCAGCGTGTCCACCAGCGCCCAGAAATGCGGCCCGTGATTCATGTGCCTGAGATGCGCCACCTCATGCGCTACCACGTAGTCCTGGACAAACCGCGGTGCCATCACCAGCCGCCAGGAGAACGCCAGCGCCCGGCTGCTGGCGCAACTGCCCCAGCGCGTACGGGTGTCCTTCACCGTGATCCGGCTCGGCCGCAGCCCGGCCATCCCGGATTTTTCCATCACCAGTTCAGCCAGGAGGCGCCGCGCCTCCAGGCGGAGGAAATCGCCAACCCGGCGCGCCAGGAACGCCGCATCGCCGGCCACAAGGATCTCGCCGGCCTCCAGCCAGGCCGTGCCGCGCCGGGCGGGCATGTGGCGGATACGGTGCTCGACGCCGCAAAGCATCACGCTGGCGCCATCCTCGAACACCACGGCGCCGGGCAAGGCGGCCAGCCGCCGGGTCACCCACTCGGCATGGTCCATCAACAGCGCCATCCCGGCCGGCCGGCTGGTGCGCGGCGGCAGGGTGACCACCACCGCCCCATCGCGCGGATCAATGCGCAGGCTGACGCGACGCGCGCGGGTGCTGCGGCGCCAATGCACCGTGGCCTCGCCGCCCGGCAGCGCGACAATTTCCGATACCGTTCCGCTCATCCGTCATCCTTGGCAGAACCCCCGGTGCCGGTGCAACAACAACCCGCACCCTACCGTCGTGGTTCGGCCGCGCTGGTGGCGGCGGAACCCCGACGGTAGGGTGGGCCATGCGCATTCTTGCCCTCGATGCCGCCTTGGCTCGCTGTTCCGTTGCTGTCATGGCGCGCGGCATCGTGCTGGCACATGCGGCGGTGGCGGGCGCGCGCGGGCAGGCAGCGGTGCTGGCGCCGATGGCGGCGCGGGCGCTGGAACAGGCTGGCGTCGCGGCCACGGCGCTGGACGGCATTGCCGTCACCGTCGGCCCCGGCAGTTTTGCCGGGCTGCGTGCCGCGCTGTCGCTGGCGCACGGCATCGCGCTGGCCGCCGGTTGCCCGGTGGTGGGTGTGCGGGTTGCCGAGGCGTTGGCGGAGACCATTGCGTTGCCGCCCGGACGTGCCTTGTGGGTTGCCATCGACAGCCGCCGGGGCCGGGTTTTCCTCGACCGCGACGGCGGCATCGCGCCCTTCGCGCTGACTGACCTGCCGCGCCCCACGGGGCCGATCGCACTGGCC
>JANXSA010000206.1 GCA_025352915.1 Rhodospirillales bacterium
TCAAAACCTCCACCGTCAGCATGTTATGACAGGAGGTATCGAATCGGAGTTCTCAGCCGATTCCTAGCCCTATATGAGTCGTCGAATAAGACGGTTGGTATAACTCTAAATGGATAGAAGTTTTTTGGTTCTTTTTTTCAAAAAAGAACATCCTTTTTTTTCACTTCCACTTCTGCTCGCGCCGCGACATCATTCAGCGTCGCCTCAATCGCCGGCACGCTGCCCTCCCACCCCACGCGGGGCACCAAGATCGGCGCCCCGACCACCACCACCCCCCGCCCCCAGGGCAGCGGCAGGATCATCCGGTCCCAGGTGGGCAACAGCCAGGCCCGCGTCGTCCGCGCCGCACACGGCAATACCGGCACGCCCGACAGCCCCGCCAACTGCGCCACCCCCGCCGCCGCCCGCCGCGCCGGCCCGCGCGGGCCGTCCGGTGTCAGCACGACATGGCTACCCTGGGCCAGCACCTCCAGCAGGGCCCGCACCCCTGCGGCCCCCCCCTTGTCGCGCCCATCCCGCGCGCTGGAGCCGTGCACCATTCCGACCCCGAAGCGCCGCATGATCGCACCGATGAACAACCCATCCTTGTGCCGGCTGGCCAGCGCATGCACCCTCGCACCAGGCCGCCGCATGCTCAGCCACAAGGCCGGCATCAGCGGCAGACACTCATGCCATAGCGCCGCGACCACAGGCGCATCGGTCAAATGTGCCTCGCCCACCACGCGCCACCTGGTGGTGCGCAGAGCAAAACTCAAATACCGGCCGACGAGGGCCGCCAGCCATGCCTGGACACCGGGATGGCGGAGGAAGGATTTCAGCAAGGAAGGAGTTCTTTTTTGAAAAAAAGAACCAAAAAACTTTTATCCTTTTGCTTCCTGGTCGACACGGGGGCAAATGGATAAAAGTCTTTTTGCTTCTTTTTCTTTAGAGAAAAAAGATCTTCCTTTCCTTCAATACGCCCCCGCCCAGCCATCACGCCGCGGATCGGAGCCTGCCTGCCGCACCCCATTGTCCAGCACCCGAATTGCCTGCATCGCACAGGGTCCGCCCAAATGCGGGATCGACTTGACCACATGCCCGCGACGCGCGAGGTCGGCCAGGGTTTCCGCCCCGAAATCCTCTTCGATGGTCAACGCGCCGTCGCCGTCATGCGGCCAGTTGGCCCCTTGGCCGGCCTGGCTGGAACTCCAGCGCGGCGATTCCAGCGCGGTCTGCGGATCGGCGCCCAGGTCGATCATCGCGGTCAGAACCTGCGTGTTGACCTGCACCTGGTTGTCCGCCCCCGGCGTGCCCAGGGCGGCCCACAGCTTGCCGTCCTTGAACACCATCGGCGCGTTCATGGTGTGACGCACCCGCTTGCCGGGGATCAGGCGGTTGGCGTGACCAGCGCCGAGGTGCCAGTACGCCATGCGGTTGTTCATCAAGATGCCAGTATCGCCGGCGGTGACGCCCGAGCCATAGCCGCTGTTCAGGCTCTGGATGCCCGACACGCAATTGCCCTCGGCGTCGACCACGCAGAAATACGTCGTGTCCCCGGCCGCCATCGGCACGTTGAGGTCCACCGTGCTGGCCTGGGTCATGCTGATCGTCGCCGCCTGCTTGTCGGCATGGGCGTCGGACAGGATACGATCCAGCGGCACGGTCTCGAAGCGCGGGTCGGCGCCATAGCGCTCGCGATCGGCAAAGGCGAGCTTCTTGGCTTCGACCAGCACATGGATGCGCTCGGCATCCGACAGTTTGGCGATATCGAAGCGCTCGATGATCTTGAGCATCTCCAGCATCACGAAGCCGGTCGAGTTCGGCGGCGTCTGCGTCACCTCAAAGCCGCGATACATGATGGAGATCGGCGTGCCGGCCTCGGCATGACAGGCGGCGAGGTCGGCCTCGCTCACCATCGCCCCGCGCTGCGCCAGGCCCTTCGCCAGTGCCTTGGCCAGCGTGCCGCGATAGAACGTCTCCCAGCCCTCGCTGGCGATGATCTCCAGCGAACGCGCCAACGCCGGCTGCACCACCAGCGCCCCAAGCTGGGCGTTCGCCATGTCCTCGCCCAGGAAAACCCGCGCGCTATCGGCATCGGCGGCCAGCAGCGGCTTGCAGTCATGGGTGATGTCGCGATGCCGATGCGTCACCGCATAGCCGTCGCGCGCATAGCCGATCGCGTGCTGCACCAGCCTGGCCCAGGGCAGCCGGCCGTGCGCCGCATGCATCGCGCCGATCCCCGCCAGCTTGCCGGGCACCGAGATGCTGAGCGGACCCTTGATCTCGATCCCCTTGGCAAAGCGCTCGGCGGTGGCCGCGGACGGTGCCGGGCCGGTGCCGTTGAACACCAGCTTCTGGGCACCCTTGGCGATGAACACATTGTAGAACCCGTCGCCACCGAGGCCCGACATCATCGGCTCGACCACGCCATAGGCCAGCGAAATCGCCACCGCGGCGTCGATCGCATTGCCGCCCGCCCGCAGGATGTCGAGCCCCGCCTGGGTGGCGAGCGGATGGTTGGCGCCAACCGCGCCGCTGCGGCCCATGATCAGCGGGCGGTGGGTGCGAGGGATCAGGTACATGGGGGCGCCTCCGCTAGGGATAAAGAAAGCAAGTCTTCTTTTTGTGAACAAAAAGAAGCAAAAAAACTTCATCCATTAGCAAGCGGATAAAAGTTTTTTGGTTCTTTTTTCAAAAAAGAACATTCTTCTCTTACTTCATATGCTCATGAAAGTAAGCCGCCACCTCGGCATAAACCCGCCGCCGATGATCCGGCCGAATGAAGCCATGCCCGGCATAGGTGAACTTCTCGTACTTCACCTTCTTCTGCCGCTCGGCCAGCGCCGCGACCATCGCGTCGGATTCCGCCATCGGCACGCGGGGATCGCGGTCGCCATGCAGGAACAGGGTGGGCGTCACCACCCGGTCGACATGGCGGATCGGCGAGATGCGGTCGAACAGGTCGTCATGTGTGCCGGGGAAGCCGTATTCGCGCGCCCGGTGGTCCCGGCGATAGGCCGAGGTGTTGTTGTAGAAGGTCACGAAATCGCTGATGCCGTAGTAGTTGACTGCGGCCTTCCAGAGTTCGGGCTGCAACGCGATCGCCGCGTTCACCGCCCAACCGCCGTAGGATTGCCCCATGACGCCGATCCGCTCGGCATTGATTTCGGTCTGGGCGGCCAGCCAGGCGCGGCCGCTGGCCATGTCCTCGATGTAGTGCTCGCGCAGGTGCAACTCGTCTGCCTCCATATAGGCGCGGCCATAGCCGGTGCTGCCGCGCATGTTCGGCAGCAGCACGGCGAAACCCTGGTCCAGGAGCATCTGCGTATCCGGCCGGAAGTTCGCCCGCGTCTGGCTCGACGGCCCGCCATGGATCCACATGATCGCGGGATAGCCGCCCGGCGGCGCCGGCGTCTTCGGCAGGGCGTAGAAGGCGGGGATGCGCGTGCCGTCGAAGCTGACCCATTCGATCAGCGCCGGCGCAACCAGCTTGTCCGGCGCCAACCCGGCCGGCGCCAGGGCATCCGGCACATTCAGCGCCGTCGCCGCCCCGTCGCGCACCAGGAACAGCGAAACCGGATTGGTCGGCCCCTGGGCAGCGCAGGCCAGTGCCGAGGAATCCGGCAGCCACGCCAATTCGGCCACGATGCCCTCGGGCAACCCGGTCACCGCCGGTCGATTGCTCCCCATCGCACCGACCCGCAGCGTGGCATAGCCGCGATCGTTCTCGATGGTGGCCAGCGTCTTGCCATCCGGCGCCAGCGACCACGCCTCGACCTCGCGGAACAACGGGGAAAAAACCGGCGTTGCGGCGCCGGTCGCCTCGTCGATCCGGCACAGCTGGAGGAAATCGGCATCTGGCGCATCGGTGATCGCCATCAGCGCGCCGTCGGCGGTCCAGCGCAGCGCCTGATACCGCGTCGGCCGGCTGCGTGGCACCTCGTGCGCCGCGCCGGTGGCCACAGTCAGCAGGATCACGTGCTGGTCGATCCCGCCATGGTCCTCGATGATCGCCAGCCGGCTGCCATCCGGCAACCAGGCAGTGACCGAGATCACACAGGGTCCGTGATGCAGCCGCACCGTGCCCCCGCTGGCCAGATCCATCACCACGGCATCGAAATACATCGGATCGCGGTCATTGGCCGAATACGCGATCCGCGTCCCGTCCTGCGAAAACCCGCCGAAATTATGCATCACGGTGGCATTCGTCGTCAGCGCCCGCGGCGCACCGCCCGGCTCCAGCAGCCACAACTGATGCAGCTCATCCCCGCCGGCATCGATCGACCAGACCAGCCGGTCATCGGTCGGGCTGCGCCTCAGCATACCAACTTTCTCGTCATGGAAGCTGAGCTGCGCCGCGTTGCCGCCGTCCAGGTCCATCACCCATACCTGTGGCAGCCCGGCCCCGCGCAGGTGGAACAACCGCGTCCCGTCCTTGGAAAACACCGGCGTGCTGGCGGCACCAATCGAAACCCAGGAATCCGTCGGGATCGGCATCAGCAAAATTCCTCCGTGACTGCGCGATCATAGTCCCCAACCGGAACCCGGCAACAGAGGGGGGCACAACAGGGGGGCTGGGCACACACCGCCCCGCCAGCCTATCAAGGTACTACGACAGGGAGCGCGCAGACATGGCAGACCGGTTCGCGAACAGGGTGGCGGTGGTCACCGGCGGGGTATCCGGCATCGGCCTGGCCATCGCCCGCCGCCTCGCCGCCGAGGGCGCCCGCCTCGCCATCTGGGACCGCGACCGCGCGGCCCTGGACGCCGCCGCCGCTCGGCTCGGCGCCCCGGTCCACACCGAATGCCTCGACCTCGTCGACCCTGCCGCGGTGATGGCCGCCGGCATCACCACTGCCGCCGCACTCGGCCGCATCGACATCCTGGTCGCTTCGGCTGGCATCGCTGGGCCAAACGCACCAACCTGGGAATACCCGATCGCTGACTGGCAGCGCATCATGGATGTCAACGTCAGCGGCGTCTTTTACTGCAACCGCTCGGTCGTGCCGCACATGCTTGCGGGCGGCTGGGGCCGCATCGTCAACATCGCCTCCATCGCCGGCAAGGAAGGCAACCCGAACGCGGTCGCTTATTCCGCCAGCAAAGCAGCCGTCATCGGCCTGACCAAATCCCTCGGCAAGGAACTCGCGAAAACCGACATCCGGGTGAACTGTGTCACCCCCGCCGCCGTAGCCACGCCGATTTTCGACCAGATGGCGCAATCGCAGATCGACTTCATGCTGTCGAAAATCCCGATGGCCCGTTTCGGCACGGTGGACGAAGTCGCCGCCATGGTTTGCTGGCTGTGCAGCGAAGAGGCCAGCTTTTCCACCGGAGCGGTGTTTGATTGCTCGGGCGGGCGGGCGACGTACTGAAGAAAGCATGTCCTTTTTTGAAAAAAAGAACCAAAAAACTTTTATCCGCTTGGCCGATCTCTCCCGATCAGCACCCGTATCAATGAATAAAAAGTCTTTTTGCTTCTTTTTCTTCAGAAAAAGAGGATTCTGTCTTCCTTCTCCCGGAGCCCCAAGATGATCCGCACCCTCAAACCCGGCCGCAACGCCGAGACCAAGGCCGAAGACGCCGCCCGCGTGAAGGCCAGCGTCGAGGCTGTCCTGGCTGACATCCAATCCCGTGGCGACGCGGCCGTGCGCGAATACTCGCAGAAATTCGATAACTGGAGCCCGCCCAGCTTCCGCCTCACGCAACCAGAGATCGACGCCTGCTTCGCCGCTCTCACCCCGCGCGCCATCGAGGACATCAAGTTCGCCCAGGCCCAGGTACGAAACTTCGCCGAGTACCAAAAGGCAGCCCTGCGCGACATCGAGGTTGAAACGCTGCCCGGCATCATCCTCGGCCACAAGAACATCCCCATCGACACCATCGGCGCCTATGTCCCCGGCGGCAAATACCCGCTGGTCGCCTCCGCCCACATGGCCATCGTCACCGCCAAGGTCGCAGGCGTCCGCCGCATCATCGCCTGCACGCCGCCCTTCGAGGGCAAGCCAGCCCCGGCGGTCATCGTCGCCATGGTGCTGGGCGGTGCAGACGAGATCTACATCGTCGGCGGCATCCAGGCGATCGGCGCCATGGCCTATGGCACCGAAACCATCCCCGCCGTTGATTTCCTCGTCGGCCCCGGCAACGCCTATGTCGCCGAAGCCAAGCGCCAGGTCTTCGGCCGCGTCGGCATCGATCTGCTGGCCGGCCCCACCGAAACCCTGGTCATCGCCGATGACAGCATGGACGCCGAAATCTGCGCCACCGACCTGCTCGGCCAAGCCGAACACGGCCCCACCTCGCCGGCCATCCTGCTCACCGACAGCGAAGCTCTCGCCCGCGCCACCCTGGCCGAGATCGAACGCCTGCTCGCCATCCTGCCGACAGCGAAGATCGCCCGCCAGGCGTGGGACGATTTCGGCCAGGTCATCGTCTGCGACACCACCGACGAGCTGATCGCCGAGGCCGACCGGATCGCCAGCGAGCACGTCCAGGTGATGACCCGCGACCCCGACATCTTCCTCGCCCGCATGAAGAACTACGGCGCCCTGTTCCTCGGTCCGCGCACCAATGTCAGCTACGGCGACAAGGTGATCGGCACCAACCACACTCTGCCCACCCTCGGCGCCGCCCGCTACACCGGCGGCCTCTGGGTCGGCAAATTTCTCAAAACCGTCACCTACCAACGCATCACCACCAACGAAGCCAGCGCCATGATGGGCGAATACTGCTCCCGACTGTGCATCCTGGAAGGCTTCGTCGGCCACGCCGAACAGGCCAATGTCAGGGTCCGACGCTATGGCGGGCGGAACGTGCCGTATGGCACGGCGCCGGAGTGAGGAAGACCAGGGCTTTGCCCCTGGACCCCACTGGGGCGTCGCCCCAGACCCCACTTGTGGTAGTATGACCGATGACACAGGTAACTTTGCCAACGGCCCCATCCTTCCGCCTGGAGGGTCGCCACGCCTTGGTCACCGGCGCCGGCCGTGGCATTGGGGTTGCCATCGCCACCGCCTTGGCCCAACAGGGCGCCCACGTCCATCTCGCCGCCCGCAATGCCGATGAGCTTGGCGCGGTCGCCGAGGCCCTGCGCGCCGGCGGCTGGCGGGCCAGCGCAGTGGCGCTCGATGTCACCGACACCGCAGCGGTCCTGGCCGCCATCGCCGCCCTGCCCGTGCTCTCCATCCTGGTCAACAACGCCGGCACCAATCGGCCAAAGCCGATGGCCGAGGTCACGCTGGACGACTACGACGCCGTCTTCGGCCTCAACGTCCGGGCACTCTATGTCGTCACCCAGGCCGTCACCGCCCGCATGCTGGCCGCCGGCACCAAGGGCTCGATCATCAACATCTCGTCTCAGATGGGCCATGTCGGCGGTCCCAATCGCACGCTGTATTGCGGCAGCAAGCACGCCGTCGAAGGCATCACCAAGGCCCTCGCCATCGAGCTCGCCCCGCGCGGCATAAGGGTCAATTCCATCGCCCCGACCTTCATCGAAACCGCCATGACCCGCCCGTATTTCGACATCCCCGGCTTCAAGGACCACGTGCTGTCCAAGATCGCCCTCGGCCGCCTCGGCCAGGTGGAAGACATCATGGGCGCCGTCGCCTATCTCGCCAGCGACGCCTCGGCCCTGGTCACCGGCACCTCCCTGGTGGTCGACGGCGGCTGGACCGCGCAATAGCCTCCAAACGAAAAGAGCGGCACCCGCGGGTGCCGCCCAAATCGATGGAACCGCCGAGGGCTCAGCGCCGGCGGCGGCGCAGCAGCCCCAGCCCGAGCAGGCCAGTGCCGAACAGCGCGATCGAAACCGGCTCCGGCGTCGTGGTGGTCACCTGCGCCTCGCCGGTCACGGCGAACACCGCCAGGAAGATGTTGTCGTCTTGGGACGGGTTCAACGTGTTGATGGAGATCAGGGTGTCGCCGAAATTGAGCAGCGTCCTGATGTCGTACTTCTCGTGGTCACCGGCGATGAGGGGCAGAATCGCCGCGAACGGATCAGCGTCGTCGCCCACCGTGATCAGATTGCCGTTGGTGCAACTTGCATCAACGGCATCGTCGCAGTGGCCAGCAACGTTGGACAACGGGCTGCCATTCACCGTGATCTGCGACACCTGACCGGTGCCCGTAGGCGCGTTCGGGTCGGTGCCATCGAAGCTGAAGCCGATGCCCAGGCGCATCTCAGCACGGAACCCTGCGGCCGCTGGATTCAGCGGATTGGCGAAGCTGAGGAACGCATTATCGCCGGTCGAGGCCGAGAACCCGTCCATGATCGCGACGGTCGTGGTCGGCAGCCCGACATTCGAATACACCACCACCAGCGCGCCACCGTCCTGGTTGCCCGAAGATTCCGTATAGGCGAAATTATAGGCGCCACCCGCGCCACCATTGATGACCGTGGACACGATGCTGGTGACATCCATCCGCCCGGCTTGCAGCCCAGAATTGATACCGAGGTTGGTGTAGCTGACGGGATTGCCATTGAACAAGCCGCCGAAGGTCGAGGGTGTGCCGTTGCCAAACGCCGAGGTGTAGAGGAACGCCGCCTGCACAACCGCGCCAACCGGCGCATTCACCGTCAGCGTTCAGGCCTGGGTTGTCGAGCCGCAGCCATCGGTCGAGACATCCACCGCACCGGTATAGGTATCCAGCACCGACAGGCTGGCCGAAGCCGGGGTGGCCAGCGCCATTCCCGTCAGGGCCACGGTAGCAAGAAGATAGCGACGCATGATGAAATCCCTTCTTTAGATAAGCGGCATCCGAGGGATGCGCTGCGTATGAGCGGGATAATGCAACCACGGCGCCCGATTGTAGGCGCGGCATAAAATAATTGAAATATATCCAGAATTGGCGCAATGCCCGAACCTGCCGTCGCGCCACGCCGCAAAATCGTAAGATTCTCCGTCACGTCGTCCCGCCCGCGCTGGCGGTGCCGTCCCGGTAACGCCCGGCAGTACCCGAAAAAATGTGCCAAAAATGCGATTTGTAACTAAATTATAGTAATTTACCGAAAAAATTTTAATGGTAGAAAAAGTATAATAAGATACGGCTTCTTGCCGCCGCGGCGCGATCCGCGGCTGCCACAACGTAAAATATTCCGACACCCTGCCGTCCGAAACCCGGGCTGGACGGCACCGCCATGCCGCAGGAATAGAATACCGTCCGCCAAACCGGAGAACCTGCTATGGCCGCCACCCCAGACCGCCTCGACCGCCTGGAAGACACCGAGGAACGGCTGCTCGAAGAACTGCGCAACACCCGCCGCAACCAGCGCGCCGGCGCAGCACCCGCCGCACCGCCGCTCACGCGCGGCCAACGCTTCGCCGATATCGTCACCGGCATCGTCGGCTCCTGGCGCTTCATCCTCATCCAGTCGGGCATTCTGCTGCTGTGGATCGCGGCCAACATCACCGCCTGGGTCTCGCACTGGGACCCCTACCCATTCATCCTACTGAACCTGGCCCTGTCATTCCAGGCCGCCTACACCGCGCCGTTCATCCTGATGAGCCAGAACCGCGAACAGGAGATCGACCGCCAAGCCGCCCACGAGGACTACCGCATCAACATCAAGGCCGAGTTGGAAATCGAACTCCTGCACCAGAAGATCGACGCCTTGCGCGAACAGGAAGTCCTCGCCCTCACCCGCGCGGTCGCGGACCTAGCCGAAATGCTCCGCGCCGAACGCCGCACGCCCGGCGCAAATGGATAAAAGTTTTTTGCTTCTTTCTTTCAAAAAAAAGTTCTTTCTTGAAAAAAAAGAACCAAAGAACTTTTATTCATGTAGAGTCAGTCGAACATCGCCGCCACCGCCGCGGGATCGACATCCTCCACCCGCGCCGGGTTCCATTGCGGCGTGCGGTCCCGGTCCACCAGGGCGGAGCGCACCCCCTCGTGGAACTCCGGATGGAACGCCACCTTCCGCGTCAGCTTCAGCTCCTCATGCAGCGCCGCCCGCAGCGACATCCCCGCCCCGCGCCGCAGGATCTCGAAGCTCCAGAACACCGACAACGGCGAGACCGCGCGCAGTTCCTTCAGCGTCGCCGCCGCCCAATCCGTGCCCTCCGCCGCCAGCGCCGCGAAGATCGCCGGCACCGAGCCCGCGCCAAAACACCGGTCGATGGTGTCGCGCTGCAGCGCCAGGCTGAACGCCGGCAGCGCCTGGGCGAAGCCGGCCACGCACGCCGCGCCATCGCGCGCCAAGGCCTCGCGCAGCGCCGGCAGGTCGTCCTTGGCCACTAGATGCGTCGCCAGCCCGGCATGCACCGCATCCGCGCCATTCAGCCGCAGCCCGGTCAGGCCGAGATAGAGCCCAAGCTGGCCCGGCATGCGCGGCAGCGCGTAGCTGCCGCCGACATCGGGGAACAGCGCGATGATCGTCTCCGGCATCGCGAACAGGCTGTTGGCCGTGGTGATCACCATCCGCCCATGCACCGACAGCCCGATGCCGCCGCCCATGCAGAACCCGTCCACCAGCGAGATATACGGCTTGGGATACTCCGCGATCGCCGCGTTCAGCGCGTATTCCTCGCTGAAAAAGCTCTCGATCGGCTCCGGGTCGCCCGCCATCGCCGCCGCGCGCACCGAAATCACGTCGCCGCCGGCCGAATAGGCCCGCCCCCCGGCGCCCTCCACCACCACCGCCTGAACGCCGGGATCATCGCGCCAGTTGTCCAGCGCCGCCCGCATGCGCCGGACCATGTCCAGGTCCAGCGCGTTCAACGCCTTCGGACGATTGAGCAGCAAATGGCCAATCCGGCCCTGGCGAGTGGCAACAACGCTGGCGTCGGACATGCGGACGGCTCCCGGGAATGAACCGCCGCTATAGTCGATCGCAACGCAGGGCGAAATCCCGCCAAGCATAGGAAGTAAGGCAAGCAAGCCTCCGGCGGCGTCGTGCGCAGCACGCTTTCGCGTGACGGGCCGAGGGCTTGCTTACTTTGTGGCTTGCCCTACTTGCGCCGCAACACCGCAACCAGCGTCGTCAACAGCCGCAGCATCCGGGCGCCGCTGACCAACTGGGCGCGCGCGGAATCGCGCAGCATCGCCGCGGTAAGTTCGGCATTCCCTGGCCCCTGCCGCACCGCGCACAGCACCAGCACCAGCCCGACGACGAGGTCGAACGCCGTCACGCTGCCGAGCGCCGCGACCCAGCCGAGCGGCGGCGTCAGGGCCGCCAACGCCAGCACATGCCCCATCGCCAGTGCTGCGCACAGGAACACCAGCCCGCCCAACAGCAGCCCGCCGCGCAGCGCACTGCGGCGCAGCAACAGGCGCCAGCGCAGCTGCTCGGCCTCGGCGATCACGCGTACCAGGCCGAGTGCCCCGCTCATTGCCTGCCCCTCGGCAGCGCCGCCGCCCGCCTCAGCGGCAAATCCGCCCCAGCATGAAGCCGAGCAGCGCGCCGCCCAGGGCGAACACGGCGGATGCCACCGGCTCATTGCGCGCCTGGGCGACGACTGTGTCGAACTCGCCGGCGGTGGCGCGGCGCACGTCACGCACCACGCCGGCCGCCGTCGCCGTGCCGTCCTGCACCAGCTTGTCGAGCTGCGCCCGCAGGGCGGCGATTTGGGCGTGGATGTCGTCGCTCGCGCCGTCGGTACCGCCGAGAAGAGCCATGTCGAGATATCCCTATGTTGCCGGCGAAGTGCCTAATCGTGCAAATGGGCACGCGACGTGCCGCACCCAAGGAGAATCATGCAGCCTTACCTCCGCTTCGATCACGTTCGCAGGAGCTTCGACGGCATCGTCGACGTCGTGCACGACCTCACGCTCGATGTCGCGCGCGGCGAGTTCCTCTCGCTGCTCGGCCCCTCCGGCTCCGGCAAGACCACCACGCTGATGATGCTGGCCGGCTTCGAACGCCCGGATGGCGGCGAAATCCTGCTCGACGGCGCGCCCATCACCCGGCTGCCGCCGCACCGGCGCAACATCGGCGTTGTCTTCCAAAGTTACGCGCTGTTCCCGCACATGACCGTGGCCGAGAACGTCGCCTTCCCGCTCCAGGTCCGCGGCGCGACCCGCGCGCAACAGCGCGAACGCGTCGCCCGCGCGCTGGACATGGTCCGCCTCTCCGACCTCGCCGACCGGATGCCGGTCCAGCTCTCCGGCGGCCAGCAGCAGCGCGTGGCCCTGGCCCGCGCCCTGGTCTTCGAACCCCGCCTGGTGCTGCTCGACGAACCCCTCGGCGCCCTGGATCGCGCCCTGCGCGAAGAAATGCAGGCCGAGATCCGCCATCTCCATGCCGCCCTCGGCGTCACCATGGTCTATGTCACCCACGATCAGGCCGAGGCCCTGCGCCTGTCCGACCGCATCGCCGTGATGGCCGGCGGCACCCTGCGCCAGGTCGGCACGCCCGCGGCACTCTACGAAACCCCGCATGACGCCTTCGTCGCCGGCTTCCTCGGCGAGAGCAATTTCCTGCCCGGCACCGTCGCCGCGATCGAGGACGACATCGCCCTGGTCCGCCTCGATTGCGGCGTGCCGGCCGAGGCCCTGGCCGGCCCGCTCCAGCCCAACCAGCGCTGCCGCATCGCCGTCCGTCCCGAGCGCATCGCGGTCGCCGCGATCACCGCCGAGGAGATGGGCGAGGGCGCGCTGCCCGCCACCCTGCTGGAGGCGATCTATCTCGGCGATCACATCCGCCTGCTGCTGCGCGTCGGTGCGCCGGGCTTCCCGACCACGGAAATCACGGTCAAGCGCCCCGCCGGTGTGCCGATGGCCGGGCTGGAACCTGGCCTGCCGGCGGCGCTCGCCTGGCAACCGCATCACGCCCGCGCCTTCGCCCTCGATCCCGCAGCACCCACCTTGTCACAGCATCGCGCTTGACCCGCTGCACGCCATGCTGCACGGGTGCGCCACAGGGCACGACCGGGCACGCAACACAGGTGATCCGCTACCGCAAACCGCAAAACCTGCCCTCCCCGCGGGCCCGCTGGCCGGTGGCGCTCACGCTTGCCCTCACTGCCTTGCTCGCCTTCGCGCCCGCCCTCCGGGTCGCCAACGCCCGCGACCTGACGGTCGCCCTGCACGACATGCTCGCCCCCGGCGCCCTGCGTGACAGCGTCATCCGCCCGTTCGCCGACCTCGCCGCCATCGCAATCGACATCCAGCCCTGGGAAGGCGGCACCGCCGCCCTGCGCACCCGGCTCGAGGCCCAGCCAGGCTGGGACGTGCTCTCGCTGACCGGCGCCGAGCTGCTTGCCGGCTGCGACGCCGGGCTGCTGGAAAAACTCGACTGGACAGCACTCGGCGGCCGCGACCGCCTGCTGCCCGGCGGCGCCAGCGAATGCGGCCTCGGCCTCGCCCTGCGCGCCCTTGTCCTGGCCTGGGATCGCGACAAGCTCCCGGCCGGCGCCACCCCCGGCTGGGCCGAATTCGGCGACGTGGTGAAGCTTCCCGGCCGCCGCGGCCTGCGCAAGCAACCGCGCGGCACCCTCGAAGTGGCCCTGATGGCCGACGGCGTCCCGCCCGCCGAGGTCTACCGCCAGCTCCGCACCGACGCCGGCATCGACCGGGCGTTTCGAAAACTCGAACAGCTTCGGCCCTACATCGTCTGGTGGCAGGACGAGGTCGAAGCCGCCCGCCTGCTTGCCTCTGGCGAGGTGCTGATGACCACCGCCCCCAGCACCGGCATCGCCGAGGCGATCCGCCAGGACGGCCGCGCCTTCACCCTGCAATGGACCGGCGCTGTCACCAGCGTCGTCGCCATGGCCATCGTGCGCCCCAACTCTAACCAAGCAGGCCCCAACCAGGCCAACGCCATCCGCCTGCTCGCCCAAGCCACCGACCCGCGCACCCAGGCCGCCCTGGCCACGGCTGCCGCCCTCGGCCCGCTCGCCCGCGGCGCGCTCGACACCATCCCGCCCGAGGCCCAGGCTCTGCTGCCCACCAGCCCGGCCGCCCTGGGCGCCACCCTGCCCGCCGACGAAGCCTTCTGGCGCGACAACCTCGCCCGTCTCGCCCAGCGCTTCGACGCCTGGCTCCCCCGCTGACCGTGCCCCCCCCCCTTCCACCGGCAGACCCCACCGGCGCCACGCTGGCCACCCGCTCCGAGGCGGACGCCACCGTGCTGGCCTTCGCCGGCGCGCTCGACTCGGTGGCCGCCGGCGCCCTCTGGCGCGACGCAATCCGCGCCGCCAAGGCCCAGCCCCGTCTCATCCTCGACCTCGCCGAACTGACCACCTGCGACACCACCGGCGCCGCCCTGCTCGCCGAACTCGCCAGCCACGAAGGCGCCGAAATCCGCAACGCCACCCCCCAGGTCCAGGCCCTGCTCGACCGCGTCCAGGGCATCGCCCCGGCCCCGGCCGCCCCCACCCCGCCGCCGCTCACTTGGCGCGACGTACTGCGCGCCGGGTCCGCCGCCGCGCTCGGTGGCGTCACCTTCCTGGGTGAAGCCGTCGTCGCCCTGGTCCGCCTGCCCGCCCGCGCCCGCCAGTTCCGCAGCGCCGACCTGCTGCGCACCGCCGACCAGGCCGGCGTCCGCGCCATCCCGCTGACCCTGCTGCTCGGCACCCTGATGGGCCTGATCCTGGCCTTCCAGTCGCTGATCCCGATGCGCCGCTTCGGCGCCGACCTCTACGTCGCCAACCTCGTCGCCATCAGCCTGATCCGCGAGCTCGGCCCCCTCCTCGCCGCCGTCATCCTTGCCGGCCGCACCGGCAGCGCCTTCGCCGCCGAAATCGGCACCATGAAGGTGAACCAGGAGATCGACGCACTCACCACCATGGATATCGACCCCGTCACCATGCTGGTCCTGCCGCGCATGCTCGCCGCCATGCTGGTGATGCCCGCGCTCACCGTGATCCTGGAAATGGCCGGCCTGCTCGGCATGACCCTGGTGATGGTCGGCGCCGGATACCCCCCGGTGACCGTCGCCAACCAGGTCGCCCAATGGGTCCGGCCGGCCGACTTCTTCGGCGGCCTGTCCAAGGCCGTCGTCTTCGGCGCCGTCGTCGCCGGCATCGGCTGCCGCGCCGGCCTCGCCACCGGCATCGGCCCGCGCGCCGTCGGCCTGTCCGCCACCGCGGCCGTCGTTGGGGGCATCGTCGCCACCATCGTGCTCGATGGGCTGTTCGCCATCATGTTTTATCGGCTGGGCATCTAGATGAAGGAAGGTAGCAGTTCTTTTTTGAAAAAAAGATCCAAAAAACCTTTAGTCCTGAGCGTAGCGAAGGAACCACGCTTCCTTCCCTTAATGGATAAAGTTTTTTTGCTTCTTTTTGTTCACAAAAAGAAGACCTTCCCTTGACTGAACCCGCCATCACCATCACCGCCGTCGCCCAGTCCTTCGGCCCGCGGGTCATCTTCAAGGACGTCTCCACCACCATCGCGCGCGGCGAGATCTTCGTCATTCTCGGCGGTTCCGGCTGCGGCAAATCCACCCTTCTGCGCCAGATCGTCGGCCTCCTGCCCCCCAGCGAGGGCACCATCGAGGTGCTGGGCCACGACATGTACGCTGATCGCGGCGACGTCCTGACCCGCATCGGCGTGATGTTCCAGGCCGGCGCCCTGTTCGGCTCCATGACCCTGCTGGAGAACATCATGCTGCCGCTCCAGGTCTACACCGACCTGCCCGAGGAGGCCTGCGCCCGCGTCGCCCAGGTCAAGCTCGCCCTGGTCGGCCTCGCCGATTCCGGCCACCTGATGCCCGCCGAGATTTCCGGCGGCATGGCCAAGCGCGCCGCCATTGCCCGCGCCCTCGCACTCGACCCCCCGCTTCTGTTCCTCGACGAGCCCTCCGCCGGCCTCGACCCGATCACGTCCGCGGGGCTGGACCAGCTGATCCTTGACCTGCGCCGCGATCTCGGCACTACCTTCGTCGTCGTGACCCACGAACTCGCATCCATCCTCGCCATCGCCGATCGCTGCCTCATGCTCGACCGCACCGCCAAGGGCGTGATCGCCGAGGGCGACCCGCGAAAGCTGCGCGACGACAGCACCCACCCGACCGTGCGCGCCTTCTTCCGCCGCGAAGCCGAAGCGCCGGAAGCCCCAACCCTAGCGAAAACCAACCCCGCATGAGCGGCACCTACCTGCGCGTCGGCCTGATGCTGGTGCTGAGCATCGCGCTGGGCATCGGCCTGGTGCTGTTCCTCGGCCAGAACCGCGTCTCCGACGGCCTAGCCTACGAAACCTATTTCCAGGAAACCGTCCAGGGCCTGGATGTCGGCTCCCCGGTCAAGTACCGCGGCGTGCAGCTCGGCCAGGTCTCCACCATCGGCCTCGTCACCGCCTCCTATGCCCAGGCCGCCAACAACGTCCGCGAGGAAATGAACCGCCTCGTCGTCGTCCGCTTCGTCGTCGACCCGAAGAAATTCGGCCGCACTCCCAATACCCAGGAAGCCATCTCCGCCGGCCTGCGCACCCGCCTTGCCGCCCAGGGCATCACCGGCCTCGCCTATCTCGAACTGGACTACGTCGACCCCGTCAAATTCCCCGCCGCCCCAGTGCCCTGGACGCCGCAGCAGCCGGTCATCCCATCCATGCCCAGCACCATCTCCCAGATCCAGGACACCGCCCAGGCGCTCGCCGCCAAACTCCAGGATGTCGACATCACCGGCCTCGCCACCGCGTTCGAGGGCCTGATGAACGACGCCCGCACCCAAGTCACCTCCGGCGACCTGCACATCGTCCTCGCCGAGGCTGCCGCCCTGATTAAGACCCTGCGTACCGGCGCCGACGCTGCCGACATCGCCGGCCTGGCGACCGAACTGCGCGAAACCGTCGCCGCCCTGCGCAACCTCGCCGGCGGCCAGCAAAGCCGCGACCTGCTCGTCGCCACCACCAAGGCCGCCGAACGCCTCGGCGACGCCGCAACCCGCCTGCCCGCCCTCATCAACACCCTCGAGCTCGCCGTCCGCCGCGTGAACAACTCGACGGCAGACGCCCAGTCCGAACTCCTGCCCGCCCTGCGCGACGCCCGCGCCGCCGCCGCCAGCCTGCGCGACACCAGCGAAACCCTGCGCCGCTACCCCGCCTCGGTGCTCGGTGCTCCGCCCCCTCGGGAACGCCCCTGATGGACCATACATGAAACGCCGCCTCGTTCTCGCCATGCCGCTCATCCTGTCCGCCTGCGGCCTCTCCGAACGCCCGTACACCGAGCGCCGGCAATGGCCCCTGATGGCCCGCCGCCCGCAAACCGAGCGCGCCCGCGCGCAAAGTTCAAGCGCCGGCGCGCCTATCCTGTTGGTCCGCGCCCTGCGCGCCGGCCCCGGCCTGGACGTCCGCGGCCTGCAAACCCTGCAAGCCGACGGCTCCATCCGAACCGATTTCTACGAGGAATGGGCCGCCCCGCCCGCCCAAGGCGCCGAGGAAGCCCTGCGCGCCTGGCTCACCGCCAGCGGCCGCTACAGCGCGGTGACCGCCTCCGGCAGCCGCCTCGAACCCGACCAGGTGCTGGAAGGCGAACTCACCGGCCTGTGGACCATCCCCGCCACCGGCCAGGCCCACTGCGCCATCGGCATCACCATCGTCGCCCAACGCGCCAGCACCACCCGCGTCATCCTGCAAGACCGCTTCACCGCCGAATCCCCGCTGGCCGGCACCTCGCCACGCGAGGCCGTCGAAGCCCAGGCCGCCGCCCTGGCCCGCGTGCTGGCACAGGTCGAGGCCGCGTTGCCGCGCTGAAGGCAAGCAAGCGCTTCTTTTTGAAAAAGAAGCAAAAACCTTTATCCATCATTGCAAAACGTAACTAAAATCCGTACGTAGACGCCGCCGGGCCAATGCGTCACACGCGTGTAACGATGGCATGACGTTTGCTTAGCTCCCTAGGCCCGGTCAATTCCGGTCGGGGCCAAGCCTGAAACCTCATTCGCTGCGAGCCGCATACTCTTCACCACCCATATTTGAACCGCCTACGGCGCCAGGACGTCGATTTCGTACGCCCTGGCGCCAATCACCGCACCCAGCCAACCACCTTTGCCCCCGCAACACATTTTGATCCCCCCGGAGCGCCTGATGGCCATTATCGATCGCGATTCCAGCACCGAACTCAGCCGCGAAATCACCGATGCCGCCCGCGACCTGGCCCAGCGCATCGATCTCGGCGAATTTGACGACCTCGACGACGGCCCGATGCTGGATCTGCGCTGCCTGTCCGAAATGATGGACCACTGGGCCGCCGTCGCCCATACGCTGGAACAGCGCCTGTCCCTCAGCCGCGCCACCCTGTCCGACTTCGCGACCACCCGCCCCGCCACCATCCGCCGCTAACCCGCAAAGCGCGCGACATCGCGTCAAACTGCATCGCAATTTGCAACTCGAATTGACGCTCACACAGGGTCTTGCTCCCCACCACCACCCGACCGACACTTCCTCCCATCCACAGAGGAACACGTCATGGCCAGCAACTGGCAGAATCAGGTCGCTCTCGTCACCGGCGGCGCCCGCGGCATCGGCCGCGCCACCATCCGCCGCCTCGCAGCATCCGGCTGTGCCGTCGCCATCAACTACACCAGCCGCCCCGACGCCGCCGAAGAACTGGCCCAGGAAGTGGCCGCCGCCGGCGCCCGGGCCATCACCGTCCGCGCCGACGTCGCCGACGAAGCCGCCGTCCAGGCCATGGTCATCCGCACCGAAGCCGAGCTCGGCCCGCTCACCATCCTGGTCAACAACGCCGGCATCGGCTGGCCCGCCACCCTGGAATCCTGGGAACCCGCCGGCTTCGCCCGCCTGCGCGCGGTCAACGTCGACGGCATGATCCACGGCGTCCGCGCCGCCATGGCCGGCATGAAAGCCCGCGGCTACGGCCGCATCGTCAGCGTCTCCTCGGTCGCCTCCTTCGGCAATACCGGCTTCATCGGCAACCATTTCTACGCCTCGACCAAGGCCGAGGTGAACGTCCTGACCCGCCGCTTCGCCTACGAACTCGGCAAGCACGGCATCACGGTAAACGCCGTCGCCCCCGGCCTCACCCGCTCCGACATGACCCAAGGCAAACGCAGCGCCGAGGAATGGGCCGCCACCCAGGAAAGCTTCAGCAAAATCACCATCCTCGGCCGAACCGGCGAAACCGACGAAATCGCCGCCGCCATCGCGTTCCTCGCCTCCCCGGATGCCAGCTTCATCACCGCGCAGGTGCTGACCGCGGATGGCGGACGGACGGACTACATCGGGCACTAGAAAGGCCAGGGCGCTGCCCTGGACCCCGCTGGGGCCGGCGGTCCCAGACCCCATAATTTAAGGTCCAGGGGCTTGGCCCGTCGCGCGAAGGCGCGCTCGGGGCCTGGCGGGTCTGGGCAGAGCCCAGCCTTACTTCGCTTCATGCTCAAGGGGTGACAACCCCTCCCCACCGACGCACCATCCCCGCCTCACGTGCAGGCAAGAGGCTCACCATGACCGAACTCTGGCAACTCGACGGCGTCGATCTCGCAAGGCTGATCCGCACCGGCCAGGTCTCCGCCACCGAGGCCACCAAATCCGTCCTCGCCCGCATCGACGCGGTCAACCCCACCCTGAACGCCATCGTCCGCCGCCTCGACGACGAGGCCCTCGCCGCCGCCGCCGCCGCCGACCAGGCACAGGCCCGCGGCGACGCCCTCGGCCCGCTGCATGGCGTGCCCGTCACCACCAAGGTCAACACCGACCAGAAGGGCCACCCCACCGACAATGGCGTCGAGGCCTTCCGCGACAACATCGCCAGCGAAGACGCCCCCCTGGTCAAGAATTTTCGGCGTGCCGGCGCCATCATCGTCGGCCGTACCAATACGCCGGCCTTCTCGATGCGCCTGTTCACCGAGAACGCGCTGCACGGCAACACCATCAACCCGCGCGACCGGACGCGCACCGCCGGCGGCTCCTCCGGCGGCGCGGGCTCGGCCACCGCCGCCGGCTTCGGCCCGATCCACCACGGCAACGACATCGCCGGCTCCGTCCGCTACCCCGCCTACTGTAACGGCGTCGTCGGCTTGCGCCCCACCCCCGGCCGCATCCCGTCCAACAACCCCTCCGCCCCCGGCGGCCGCGCCATCGGCGGCCAGCTCATGGCCGTCCAGGGCCCGCTCACCCGCAGCATCCGCGACGCCCGCCTGGCCTTCCACGTCCTCGCCGGCGCCGACCGCACCGACCCCCGCTGGGTCGACGCCCCACTCGAAGGCCCCCCGCCCCCCCGCCCGATCAAAATCGCCCTGATGGCCGAGCCCGAGGGCGTCCCAACGCACCCCGCCCTCGCCGCCGCCACCCGCACGGCCGCGCAATACCTGTCCCGCGCCGGCTACGCGATCGAAGAAATTAACCCGCCGGACTTCAACGAAGCAGCCCAACTCTGGAACCGCATCGCCGGCACCGACGTCCTGACCGCCCTCGCCCCCAACATCAACAAATACGCCGACGACATCGCCAGGACGTCCCTCGCCGGCTGGCAATCCGTCGCCCCCGCGCTCGACCTCACCGGCTACATCCAGGCTCTGGCCGACCGCGACTGGCTCATCCGCCGCTGGCTCAGCTTCCTAGCCACCTACCCCATCATCCTGATGCCCTCCTCCTGCGACCTCCCCCACCTGGTTTCCGCCGACGCCACCATCGCCGGCAAGGCAAACGTCATGGCCACCAACCCGCAACAGATCGCCATCCCCCTGCTCGGCCTCCCCAGCCTCCAGCTCCCCGTCGGCCACCAAGGCAAACTCCGCCTCGGCATCCAGCTCGTCGCCGCCCGCTACCGCGAAGACCTCATCCTCGAAGCCGGCGAAGTCATCGAAGCCGCCGAAGGCCCGATCCTCCCCATCGACCCCCAATGACCCGCCACACCACCGCCTACCTGCTCATCTCAGGCGCCGCCACCGCCGCCCGCGCGCCAGACATCCTGCGCGGCCTGGTGGCCCTAGGCTTCCCCACCGTCATCGCCATCCCCACCCCCAACACCGCCCGCGTCGTCGCCTTCAACGACCTCGCCTAAATCCCCGGCGTCACACTGATAGAAAGCTACTTCGACTCCGCCATCCGCCCCCGCCCCCCGCACGGCGTCGTCCTCTTTGCCCCCTGCACCTTCAACGCGCTCAACAAACTCGCCGCCGGCATCGCCGACACCCTCGCCCTCGCCGTTGCCGCCGAAGCCATCGGCCGCCGCACCCCCGTCTACGTCGCCCCCTCGCTCAACCAACCCCTCCTCGACCACCCCATCGCCCAAGCCGCCCTGCGCACCCTCCCCACGTGGGGCGTCTCCATCATCCCACCCCAAACCGACGCCCTAGGCCCCCGCCTCGCCCCCACTGAAACCCTCCTCGCCGCCGTCGCGCATCACGCGCGCTAAACTCAATCACGCATCACGCGCGCTAAACTCAATCGCGCATCACGCGCCGCAATAGGACCCCGCCCATGCCCATCACGCTCACCTCCGGCCTCGTCGCCGCCGAAACCCGCGGCCCCATCGGCTGGCTCATCTGGGACAACCCAACCAAGCTCAACGCCCTCTCCCCCGGCATGTCCGAAGACGCCCTCTCGGTCATCGAATCCTACGCCGCCGACCCCGCCATCAAGGTCGTCATCATGCGCGGCGCCGGCACCCGCGCCTTCATCTCCGGCGGTGACATCAAGAGCTTCGACAAAACCCGCGCCAACGCCGACATCGCCCGCGCCAGCCGCGCCATCCCCGCCAAACTCCGCCAAACCATGCTCGACCTGGAAAAACCCCTCATCGCCATGATCCACGGCTACTGCCTCGGCGGCGGCATGGGCATGGCGCTCAACGCCGACCTCCGCTTCGCCTCCTCCGACTCCCAATTCTCCGTCCCCGCCGCCCTGCGCGGCATCGCCTACGCCCCCTCCGGCCTCCAGCAACTCGTCGACCTCGTCGGCCCCAGCCGCGCCAAGGACATCATGTTCTCCGCCCGCCGCCTGCGCGCCGACGAAGCCCTGCGCATCGGCCTCATCAACCACATCCACGAACCCGAAGACCTCGAAGCCGCCACCCTCGAATACGCCGAAACCCTCGCCCGCAACGCCCCCCTCGCCATCCGCGCCGCGAAGTTCTTCATCAACCAACTCGGCCTGCCCGAAGAACAACGCAACCACACCCGAATCACCGCCATGATCGACCAGGCCGAAAAATCCGCAGACTTCCGCGAAGCCACCACCAGCTTTATGGAAAAACGCAAACCAGTTTTCCACGGCAGGTAAAGCAAGCAGTTCTTTTTTTAAAAAAGAACCAAAAAACTTTTATCCCCATTCTCTTTGCTTCCTCCCGCTTGCGGGGGAAGCCGGAGGGGGCGCCAGACACCACACAATACTTCTCCCCCTGATCTTGAGCAAAGCAAAAAATCCACGCTTCCCTTGCTTGCTTTCGAAGCGAATTAAGTTTTTTTGCTTCTTTTTGTCCACAAAAAGAAGACTTCCTAACCTACCCCCAAGGAGCCCACCCCCATGGAACAATG
>JANXSA010000230.1 GCA_025352915.1 Rhodospirillales bacterium
TCTCCGCCCCCTTCATCGCCCGCCCCATCGCCACCACCCTCCTGGCGATCGCCGTGTTGCTCGGCGGCGCCCTCGGCTACCGCGTCCTGCCGGTCTCCGCCCTGCCGCAGGTCGATTTCCCCACCATCCAGATCACCACCCAGATGCCCGGCGCCTCGCCGGAGGTCATTTCCAACCTGATCACCGCCCCGCTGGAGCGCCAGTTCGGCCAGATCCAGGGCTTGGCGGCGATGACCTCCACCAGCTCCGAGCGCACCAGTCAGATCACCCTCACCTTCTCACTCGGCCGCAGCATCGACGCCGCCGCGCAAGACGTGCAGGCGGCGATCAACGCGGCCACCGGCACCCTGCCCGCCAACCTCCCCTATCCGCCCGTCTACGCCAAGGTGAACCCGGCCGACACGCCGATCATGACCCTGGCGCTGTTCTCCGACACCATGACCATCGACCGGGTCAGCGACGCGGCCGACACCCTGCTGCAACCGAAACTCTCCGAAATTAGCGGCGTCGGCCGCGTCGCGGTGCTGGGCAACATGCGTCCGGCGGTACGGGTGCGCGTCGATCCAGCCCGCATCTCGGCCTACGGCCTGTCGATGGAAGACGTCCGCATCGCCATCGCCGCCGCCAACGTCAACGGCGCCAAGGGCGGCTTCGACGGTCCGCGCCAGGCGATCGCGCTCGGCGCCAACGACCAGCTGATGTCGCCCGAAGCCTATCGCGACCTCGTCGTGTCCTGGCGCGGCGGCGCGCCCGTCCGGCTGTCCGACATCGGCACTGTCGTCGGTGGCCTGGAAAACATCCGCGCCGGCGCCTGGTATTTCGGCAACCGGCCGGCCGGCGCGGAAGGCGCCGCTGGTGACAGTAATCGCACCCCCACCCAAGCCATCCCCTCGGTCGTCATCGACATCCAGCGCCAGCCCGGCGCCAACATCGTCGAAACGGTGGAGCGCATCCGCGCCGCCCTGCCCCAGCTGCGCCGCACCCTGCCCGCCCAACTGCGCATGGTGGTGGTGACCGACCGCACCGAGACCATCCGCGCCAGCGTCAGCGACGTCCAATTCACCCTGATGCTGTCGGTCGGCCTCGTCGTGGCAGTGATCTTCCTGTTCCTGCGCTCGCCCCGCGCCACGCTGATCCCCGCCGTCGCCTTGCCATTATCGCTGGTCGCCACTTTCGGGGTGATGCACCTGCTGGGCTATTCGCTCGACAACCTCTCGCTGATGGCGCTGACCGTCGCCACCGGCTTCGTGGTCGACGACGCCATCGTCATGATCGAAAACGTCGTCCGCCATATCGAACAGGGCGAACACCCGCTCGCCGCCGCCTACAAGGGCGCCGCCCAGATCGGCTTCACCATCATCTCGCTGACGGTCTCGCTGATCGCCGTGTTCATCCCGCTGTTGTTCATGACCGGGGTGATCGGCCGGCTGTTCTCCGAGTTCGCCATCACCCTGTCCGTCGCCGTCATCGTCTCCGCCATTGTCTCCCTCACCGTCACCCCGATGATGTGTGCCCGCTTCCTCAAGCCGCACAGCGAGGAGAAGCCCGGCGCCATCAGCCGCGCCTTCGAGCACGGCTTCGACGCCACGCTGGGCTGGTACCGCGTCACCCTCGCCTGGGCCATGCAACGCCAGGGCCTCGTCCTCGCCATCTTCGCCGCCACCCTGGTCGGCACCACCTGGCTCTATTTGATCGTGCCCAAGGGCTTCCTGCCGGCCCAGGACACCGGCGTCATCGTCGCCGTCAGCGAGGCCGCACAATCCGTCAGCTTCACCCGCATGTCCGAGCTCCAGGGCCAGGCCGCCCAGATCATCCGCCGCGACCCCGATGTCGCCAGCATCGTCGCCTTCGTCGGCGCCGGCAGCGTCAACGCCACCGCCAATGCCGGCCGCCTGACCATCGTGCTGAAACCTCGACGGGAACGCACCGCCACCGCGCAACAAATCGCCGCCCGCCTGCAAGAAGCCCTGCACGACATCCCCGGCCTGGTCACCTACATGCAACCGGTCCAGGACATCCAGATCGGCACCCGCATCAGCCGCACTCAATTCCAGTACACCCTGGTCGACACCGACCCCGCCTCGCTCGCCCTCTGGACCCCCCGCCTGCTCGATCGCCTGAAGCTCGAACCCGGCCTGCGCGAGGTCAACTCCGACCAACAGAACGAAGGCTTGCGCATCCAGGTCAACGTCGACCGCGACGCCGCGATGCGCCTCGGCGTCAGCATGCAGGCGGTCCAGGATACGCTCTACAACAGCTTCGGCCAGCGCCAGATCTCCACCATCTTCGCCCAGGCCAACCAGTACCGCGTCATCCTGGAAGCCGAGCCGTCCTGGCAGGCCGACCCCAATTCCCTGCTGCAACTGCGCGTCCCCGGCACCGGAAATGCCCAGGTCCCGCTGGCCGGCTTCGCCACCATCGAACGCACCACCGCCCCCCTGGCGATCACCCGCGAGGACCAGTTCCCGTCGGCCACCATCAGCTTCAATCTCGCCCCAGGCTACGCGCTGGGCCAGGCGGTCCAGGCCGTCGCCCG
>JANXSA010000283.1 GCA_025352915.1 Rhodospirillales bacterium
GCGGGCGACGCGGGCGCGGGGGGCGAGAGCGCCGGGGGGGCGAGCCAGGGGGGCGGGGCGGGCAAGGGAGGGTCGACGAGCGGCTTCTGCTCGCCCAACCAGGACGGCACCATCACGCGAGAAGAGACCCCGCTCATCACGGGGGCCACGGCCACCTACCGGCGCGCCGAGGATGCCCCGGTCGACACCGCAGGCAAGGACTCGGGGGGCGTCAGGATGTGGGATTTCAGCGCCTCCATCCCGGGCGATCACTCGGCCCTGGTCGAGACCCAGTCGCTGGCGGGGCAGTGGTTTGCCGACAAGTTCGCCGGGGCGAGCTACACGCTGCGGCTGTCGGATACCTCCGACCTGCTCGGGGTCTTCCAGGCGACCGACGACGCGCTCGTGCTGCTCGGGGTGGTCTCGCCGACCAAGGACACCACCTACACCGAGCTGACCTACTCGCCACCGGCGAAGATCCTGTCCTTTCCGATCAAGGTGGGGGCGAGCTGGTCGACGACCTCGCAGGTGACGGGCTACGCGCCGACGGTGACCGGTTTCCCGAGCAGCGCGGTGGTCTACACCGAGACCTACGAGTCGAAGACGAAGAACCGCCCGGTCTCGGCCACCGCCGCCTCGACGGCCGCCAGGTCGGCGCGCGTGGTGATCCCTGGCTTGTCGGCCAATACGTCCTTGCCGCGCCGCATCGCCTCGATCGCCAGGGCGGCGCGCTCGCTGGGGATCGCCGCGGTGACGATCAACGTGATCGTGGGGTCATCCATCAGCCGGTCGCGCTCGGCGACTTCCGGCACGTGGGGAAAGCGCTTGCGAAAGCCCTCCAGCACATGCGGGTTGGTGGTGACGTTCCACCAGCCGGCACACGCCATGCCGGCATCGATCAGGTATTGGGTCAGGTCGTAGACGTGGCGATGATCGATCCCGATCACGGCAAAGCGCTGGGTCACGGCGCGGCCTCCCTTGTTGCGGCGATGCTAGCCACCTCCACCCGCCGCCGCCAGCCGATCCAGGATGGTGTCGAGCAGTGCCGCCGGCACCGTCATCTCGTCGCCGAACGCCGCCTCGTTGCCGGGCACCACCGGCGCGGTGAACGCCCAGTCGAATTCCAGCCCGCCGAGACAGGCGATGCCCCAGAAGAACGGATCCGAAGTGCCGGGGTCGAACATCGCCACATGCCCGCCCGGCGCCATCGCGGCGGTCAGCGTCAGCCCGGCCCCCATCGGCCCCGCCACCACGCGCGCGCCGGCAAACAGCGAAAGCTGCGACGAAAAATCCAGCCGCGACGGCTCCACCACCGTCAGGCCCGCCGCTTCGGCCCGCGCCAGCACCTCGGAAGCGTTGGTCATCCGCCGCCTTGCATCGTCGGGACGCGCCACAAACAATCGCAAAGGTCCATCGGCCACAGGCGCCGCCGCGATCAGCCGCGCCATCAGCCGCGACAGGCTGGGCGACAACCGATGGGGATACAACGACGGCGGCGACACCCAATGCAGCGCCGCGACGCGCGCCACACTCCGCTCCGGGCAGACAATGAACTCGCCGTGCAATCCCAGCGCCTGCAACGCAAACTCAAGCGCTGCACGGTGCGGCACCGCCTCCTCCGGCAGCAACAGCCGCACTTCGAAAAACCCCATCGCCGCCAGGTGCAGCAGCCGCGGCATCGCCTCCGCCACCACATGGCCGAAATTGTCGGAAAACTGCTTGAAGATCGCCACCACCGGCGGACCCGCCGGCGCGATCGCCACCACATCGCCGGCGGCGATCATCGCCAGTTGCTGCGTCTGGTATTCGTGGCGCCAGGGCTCGGCCCCGACGTTATGAAAACTCTCGGCGATGCCGATGCCGTCGCGCGTGAGCACTTGCTTGCCGTCCAGCACGATGGCGTCCTGGTATACCATCACCGCCTCGGCCGGACAGGGCACGTCGCGGCGCGCCAGCACCGCCTGGAATGCCGCAGCCATCGGCGCGGAGTCGCAGCGATACTCGAACAGCGAAGGCGGCCGCGAAGCATAGCGGGCGTCAGGCTGGATGAAGACCATCTGGCCGCCCGGCGCGGCAGCATAGCGCGCCATCGGGATCGGCGAGGCGTTCATCGCGCGACCGCCGCATCGCGCACCACCCGCCCATCCACCAGGTGGATGCGCCGCTGCGCCATCGCCGCCAGCCCCTCGTCATGCGTCACCGCGATCACCGTCCGCCCGTCCGTCGCCAGCCGCGCCAGCACGTCGAACACCGCCGCCGCATTGCGCGTGTCCAGCGAGCCGGTCGGTTCGTCGGCCAGCACCACGCGGGGATCATTGGCCAGCGCGCGGGCCACCGCGGTGCGTTGCCGCTGCCCGCCCGACAAGGCGTCGGGCTTCTTGTGCGCCTGGTCCGCCATGCCGAGCGAGTCGAGCAGCGCCATCCCCCGTGCCCGCATCTGCGCCCGCGTCAGCGCACCGAGCTGCCGCATCGGCAACATCACGTTGTCCAGCACGCTGAACTCCGGCAACAGGAAGTGGAACTGGAACACAAAGCCGAACACCGCCAGCCGCATCCGCGTGCGCGCGGCATCGTCCAGCCGCGACGTCGCCGCCCCCCCGACAAACACATCGCCCTGCGTCGGAATGTCCAGCAACCCAAGCAGATACAACAGTGACGACTTGCCCGAACCCGACGGCCCGGTGATCACGCTGAAACTGGCCGGCTGGAACGCCAGCGTCACCTCGGCCACCAGCGTGGTCGGCACCGGCCCCGGCAATACCCGCCCGAGCCCTTCGGTCCGCAGGATATCGGTCACGCGAATGGATAAAAGTTTTTGCTTCTTTTTTCAAAAAGAAGCGCTTGTTCTTTTTTGAAAAAAAGAACCAAAAAACTTTGATTCATAAGAATCACGTTGCCCCCCGGATGATGGCCAGCGGATCGGTCCGCGCCGCCTTGCGGGCCGGGATCCAGGCCGCCACCACCGAGGACAGCAAGGCGATCCCCGCCGCCAGCCCATAGGTGAACGGCGATTTCTCCACCGTCAGGTTGCCGCCCGCGCCGCCGCCGCTGGGGGTGCCCGGCGCCGGAAACGTCTCAATCAGCGCCGAGCCGGCCCAGCCCAGCAACCATCCCGCCGCCACCCCCATCAGCCCGACCGCGATGCCCTCGACAACGAACGTCACCACCACGCTGGCCCGCGTCATGCCGATCGAGCGCATGATCGCGATATCGCGCGCCTTCTCGCTGACCACCGTCGAGATGATATTGAAAATCCCGAACCCCGCCACCAGCAGGATCGCCCCGGTGCTGCCATAGATGATGACGTTCTGCAGCACGAACACCTCCAGGATGCGCGCGAACGTCTCCTCCCACGGCGCCGCCTTGTAGCCCCAGCGCCCCTCCGCCACCGCCGCAATTTCGCGCGACCGCCGGATGTCCGTCAGCCGGATGTGGATCTCGTTTACCACCCTGGGTCGCGCCTGCATCGACTGCTGCCGGTTCAGCGCCACGAAGACCTGACCGAGATCCTGCTGTTCCAGCCCGGTATGAAAAATGCCGACAATTCGCAACACGCTCTCGCCGCCCTGCGCCGTCGCCACGCTGATCGTGTCGCCCAGCGCCGCCCCCATCTTCGTCGCCAGTTCCTGGCCCACCACAATCCCGTCCGGCCGCGCGTCCAACGCCGCCAGGCTACCCTGCCGCATGTCCTTGGACAGGGTGGTGACCTGCGCCTCGCGCGCCGGATCGATGCCGACCGCCGCCACCGCGAAATCCCGCCCGGCCCGCCGCAACAGCATCTGCCCACGCAAGCTCGGCGCCACCGCCACCCCCGGCATCGCCGCCAGCGCCGCCATGATCTCGCCGGCATTGGCAATCCCGCGCACCGGGTCGCGCGGCAAAATCCGGTTCACACTCACCGCCGCCGCGGGATGCAACATCACCAGCGGCTGCGGCGCCGGCAAACGCACCTCATCGGTGATGGTCACATGCGGATTGCTCTCAATCAGCTGGTTGCGAAAAAACGCCTGGAACCCCCCCATCAAACCAGTGACCGCAATGAAAACCCCAACCCCCAACGCCACCCCCAACACCGAAACCAACGTCTGCCGCCGCCGGCCGCGCAGATGGGCGGCGGCAATGGTGAGCGGGAGGGTCATGCGGAGGGAAGGAAGGCCAGGGCTCTGCCCTGGACCCGCTGGGGCC
>JANXSA010000452.1 GCA_025352915.1 Rhodospirillales bacterium
CGTCGCCCCAGGCCCCATCCCTTAAGTCATGAGGGTCCAGGGGGCTCGGCCCCCTGGAAATCAGCTTCGATCGCGCAACCCTCGCAGGGCCAGGGCGTAGCCTTGGATGCCGAAGCCGACCATCGTCATCATGCAGGCGGCGCCGATTTCGGAGACCGTGCCCCGGCGGGCGGGGTTGGAGATGTGGACTTCGACGACCGGGAATTTCACCTGGGTGATGGCGGCGTTCAGCGCCGGGTAGCCGCGGGTGAAGCCGGCGGGGTTGATGATGGCGCCGTCGAAATTCTGGTCATGGGCGGCATAGAGGCGGTCGATCACGGCACCTTCGCTGTTGGAGTGGAAGATCTCGATGGGCACGCCGAGTTCGGCGGCGAAGGCGCGAATTTTCTCGTCGTATTCCGGCAGGAGCATGGGTCCGAAGGTTTCGATGGCGAATTTGCCGCGCATGTCCATGCCGGCGCCGTGGATGACGAGGATTCGCTTCATGGGGTTTCCTTGTTGTCGTATGGCCAGCCGTCGGATTTCAGGACTTCGCCGGCGAGGTAGAGGCTGCCGCAGATCAGCACGCGGGCGGGCGGGCCCAAGGGGTTCAATCCCGGGAGGGCGCGCAAGGCTTCGGCGACGGTGGGCCCGGGGCGGGCGTAACCCTGGGCGGCGTCGAGGATCGCCTGGACGGGCAGGGCGGAGTATTGGCCGGGCTCGGACACCGCCCAGATGGAGGCGGCAAGCGGCAGCAGGGGGGCGAGGAATTCGGCGGTGTCCTTGGCCTTTTTCATGCCGACAATGAGGTGGGTCGGGCGGTCGGACCAGGCGCCCTTGATGTGGTCGGCGATGACTTGGCCGCCGCCGGGGTTGTGGCCGCCATCGAGCCAGAGTTCCCAGTTGGCGGGGAGCAGTTTTGCCAGCGTGCCGGTAAGGCGCTGCATCCGGGCGGGCCATTCGGCGGTGGCGATGCCGTGGATGATGGCGGCGTCGGGGATGGGCAGTTTGCTGGCGCGGATGGTGGCGACGGCGATGCCGGCATTGTCGTATTGGTGGGCGCCGGGCAGGGCAGGGGGGGGCAGGTCGAGCGTGCCGGCGGCGTCGCTGTAGAGGAAGCCGGTTGCGTGCGGGGTAACGTGCCAGTCGCGGCCGCGGGCCAGCAGGGGGGCGGCATGGACGCCGGCCTGGGCGGCGATGACGGCGAAGGCTTCGGCGGGTTGTTGACCGGTGGCGACGGGGGTGGCGTGCTTGATGATCCCGGCCTTCTCGAAGGCGATTTTCGCCAGCGTGTCGCCGAGCATTTCGCGGTGATCGAGCGAAATCGAGGTGATGGCGCAGGCGATCGGGCGGTCGATCACGTTGGTCGCATCGAACCGTCCACCGAGGCCGACTTCGAGGATGACGAGGTCGGCGGGGATGCGGGCGAAGAGCAGGAAGGTGGCGGCCATCAGGACTTCGAAGATGGTGATCGGCTGGCCGGCATTGATCCGCTCGATCTCGTCCAGCACGGCGAGCAACTGGTCGTCGGTGACCAGGGTGCCGGCGAGGCGGATGCGTTCGTTGAAGCGGACCAGATGCGGCGAGGTGGTGACGTGGACGCGCATTCCGGCGGCTTCGGCGATGGCGCGCAGGAAGGCGCAGGTGCTGCCCTTGCCGTTGGTGCCGGCGACATGGATGACCGGCGGCAGGTTTCGCTCTGGGTGGCCGAGTTCGGCCAACAGGCGGTGCAGCCGTTCGAGGCTGAGGTCGATCAGGCGCGGGTAAAGCGAATGCAGGCGCTCGATCACCGCCTCAATGCGGCCTGGTTGGGCCATCAGGACGCCGCAGGGGTGAGTTCCTTCACCCGCAGCAGCGAGATCAGGCGGCCGAGGGTTTCGTTCATGTCCGGACGCTTGACCACCATGTCCAGGATGCCGTGGGCGAGCAGGTATTCACTGCGCTGAAAACCCTCGGGCAGTTTTTCGCGCACCGTCTGTTCGATGACGCGGGCGCCGGCGAAGCCGATCTCGGCACCGGGTTCGGCGATCTGGATGTCGCCGAGCATGGTGAAGCTGGCGGTGACGCCGCCGGTGGTGGGGTCGGTCAGCACGGTGATGAAGGGCAGGCCGGCTTCCTTGACGATCCGGGTGGCGATCACCGTGCGCGGCATCTGCATCAGGCTGATGGCACCTTCCATCATGCGCGCGCCGCCCGAGGCGGTGAACACGATCAATGGCGCGTCCTGCAGCACGGCGAGGCGGGCGGCGGCGACGATGCCCTCGCCGACGGCCGCGGCCATCGAGCCACCGATGAACTCGAACGCCATGGCGGCAACCACCGCCTTGTGGCCGCCGATCATGCCATGGGCGACGACGATGGCGTCATCCAGCCCGGTCTTTTCGCGGGCTTCCCGCAGCTGGTCGGAATAGCGCTTGGAGGCACGAAAGCGCAGGGGATCGACGGGGACGCGGGGAAGCTCGATGCGGGTGCATTTGCCGTCGTCGAAGGTCCAGGCGAGGCGCAGGAGCACCGGGACGCGGGCGTGGTGGCCGCATTGGGCGCAGACGCGCAGGTTCTTTTCGAACTCGGCGTGGAACACCATGGCCTGGCAGCCGGCGCACTGGACCCAGAGGTTCTGCGGCACCTCCTGGCGGCCGAGCAGGGTGCGGATTTTCGGACGGACGTATTCGGTGAGCCAGTTCATCGGCGAACCTCGGCCAGATCAAGGCGGCGTTCGATGCGGGCGAGGCGTTCCTCGAAGCGGTCCATGCGCAGCTGCACGCCCGCGTAGTCAGCATGCAGGCTCGCCTGACTCTGCTCCAGTGCGGTAATCCGGCGCTTCATGTCCTGGATGTCGGCCTCCATCCGCTCCAGCCGCTCGTCGATGCGGCGGAGATAGACCAGGACGAGGTTGTCGGGCTGATCACTCATCTGGCCAGTCTACACCATGGCGCGGGCGGTGCGCACGCCTTCTGCGAGGGCGCGGACCTGGGCCAGCACCTTGGCAACCGTGTCGGGTTTCGGCTTGCCGCCATTGGCGTCGAGATCGGCCTTGACGATGTCGATCAGGGCGGAGGCGACAACAGCACCGTCGGCGTGTTTGACGGCGCCGGCGGCCTGGGCCGGGGTGCGGACGCCGAAGCCGACGGCAATCGGCAGGGAGGTCGCGCGGCGGATGCGCGGGATGGCGTCGGCGAGCTCGTCGGCGCTGGCGGTGCGGGTGCCGGTGATGCCGGTGATCGAGACGTAATAGACGAAGCCAGAGGAGCCGTTCAGCACCAGCGGCAGGCGGGCGTCGTCGGTGGTCGGCGCAATCAGGCGGATGATGTCGAGCCCGTTGGCGGCAGCGTGCGGCAGGATCAGATCGGCTTCCTCGCTCGGCAGGTCAACGATGATCAGGCCGTCGACGCCGGCCGCCGCACCGTCAGTGCAGAATTTTTCGACCCCGTAGGACAGGATCGGGTTGAGGTAGCCCATCAGGATGATCGGGGTGTCGGCGTCGCCCTGGCGGAAGTCGCGGACCATTTGCAGCGTGTGCTTCATGGTGGCGCCGGCATCGAGCGCGCGGCGGCCGGCGAGCTGGATGGTGAGGCCGTCGGCCATCGGGTCGGTGAACGGGCAGCCGATCTCGATGAGGTCGGCGCCAGCGCCGGGCATGCCGTTGAGGATGGCCTGCGCGGTGTCGCGGTCGGGGTCCCAGGCCTCGACGAAGGGGATCAGGGCGCCGCGGCCTTCGGCTTTCAGCTTGGCGAAGCGGACGGCGATGCGGCTCACAGCTTGACCCCCAGGGCGTCGGCAACGGTGAAGATGTCCTTGTCGCCGCGGCCGCAGAGGTTCATCAGGATGATTTTGTCCGCGTCCATCGCGGGCGCCATCTTGGCGACGTGGGCCAGCGCATGGGCGGGTTCGAGGGCGGGGATGATGCCCTCGGTCCGGGTGCAAAGCTGGAAGGCGTCGAGCGCCTCGCGATCGGTGGCCGCGACATACTCGACCCGCTTGATCTCGTACAGCCAGGAATGCTCCGGCCCGATGCCGGGATAGTCGAGCCCGGCGGAGATCGAGTGCGCCTCCTGGATCTGGCCGTCATCGTCCTGGAGCAAATAGGTGCGGTTGCCGTGCAGCACGCCGGGGCGCCCGCGCGACAGGGAGGCGGCGTGCTGGAAGGTGTCCAGGCCGTGGCCGGCGGCTTCGACGCCGATCAGGCGGACGGAGGGGTCGTCGAGGAACGGATGGAACAGCCCCATGGCGTTCGAGCCGCCGCCGATCGCGGCGACGCATACGTCAGGCAGGCATCCGGCCTGTTCCTGCAACTGCGCCTTGGCCTCTTCGCCGATCACGCTCTGGAAGTCGCGCACCATCATCGGGTAGGGGTGCGGGCCGGCCACGGTGCCGATGATGTAGAAG
>JANXSA010000301.1 GCA_025352915.1 Rhodospirillales bacterium
GCCACCGATGCGCGTGCGCGCGGCGAGGCCGATCGCTGGATGGACTGGCAGGCCACCACGCTGATGCCCGGCATGACCACGCTGTTCTGGGGCCTGATCCGCACGCCGGCGGAAAAGCGCGACAACGCCGCGATCGATGCCGCACGCGCGCCGACCTCGGCGATCTGGGCGCGGCTGGACGCGCATCTGGCCACCCGGCCCTATGTCGCCGGAGCGGATTTCACCATGGGCGACATTCCGGTCGGCGCGGTGTGCTACCGCTGGCTCAACCTGCCGTTTCGTCGCGACGACCTGCCGGTGTTGCCGCATTTGCAAGCCTGGTACGAGCGGCTGGCGCAGCGGCCGGCTTACCGCAAGCATGTGATGATCACGATGACCTAGGCGGCGGCTTTACACCGCCTGTCGCCGCGCCGATGCTGCGCCGCACAGGCTGGTTCGGGATCGGATGACGGGTACGGCGACAGACAGCGGTGAGGACGGCTCGCCGGCGTGGCGGGTGACGTTGTGGGCGATGGTGGCGGTGCAGGTCATCATGACGCTGTCCTTCACCTTCCACAGCCCGGTGCTGCCGCTGTTCCTGCCGGAACTCGGCGTCGAGACGGATTTTCACCTGTTCATGTGGGCGGGCTTCCTCGGCTCCGTCACCTCGCTGGTGGCGGCCTTCACCTCGCCGATGTGGGGCCGGGTGGCCGACCGCTACGGCCGCAAGCTGATGGTGCTGCGCTCGGCCTTTGCGATTTCGATCTGCACCGTGCTGATGGGGCTGGCGCAGGATGTCTGGCAATTGCTGGCCGCCCGGCTGCTGATGGGCGGGTTTGCGGGATTTTCGGCAGCCTCGGTGGTGCTGATCGCCAGCCAGGTGCCGCAGCGTCGGCTGGGCTGGGCGCTGGGGATCATGAGCAGCGGACAGCTTGTAGGCTCGTTGATCGGGCCGGTGATCGGGGGGGCGGCGGCGGATTTGACCGGCAGCTACCGGCTGCCGTTCTTTGTTGGCGGTGCGCTGTCGATGCTGGCGTTTGGGCTGGCCTGGTGGCTGGTGCCGGAGAATTTTGTGGCACCGAAGCAGAAATCGGGCGGGCGCTCGATCCTGTCGTCAATGCGGTTGCTGGTCTCGAACGGCAGCATGGCCGCGCTGGTGCTGGTGTTGCTGTTGACCCAGTTCGCCACCCAGGCGGTGCAGCCGGTGGTCACGCTGTATGTCCAGGACATCCTCGGCGACCGGCCGGACCTGGCCACCTTGGCGGGGGTGGCGCTGTCAGTGACGGGCCTCGCTGGCATCTTCGCCGTGCCGCTGCTCAGCCGTGCGTCCGACCGCTGGGGCGAGAAGCGCCTGGTGATGGTGGCGCTGGCGGGTGCGGCGCTGATGACCGCACCGCAGGCATTTTCGCATTCCTACCTGTTGTTCGTGGCCGAGCGCTTCGGCCTCGGCCTGTTCATTGGCAGCATCGTGCCGATCACCAACGCGCTGATCGGCCGGTTGACCCCGCCGGAAGAGCGCGGCTTCACCTATGGCATGACCTCGTCGGCGTATTTTCTCGGCAACTCCATGGGTCCGATTTCCGGCGGCACGGTGGCGGCGTTCATCGGCATTCCCTGGGTGTTCGTGCTGACCACGGTGCTGTTGCTACTCGGGCTGATATGGGTCGCCGTGGCGGTGCCTGAGGAGCGACATCGATGACCGCGGAATGGCAGCAACTGGCCCAATCGCGCTATCTCAACCTGGAGAGCTATCGCCGCGACGGGACGCCGGTGCGCACCCCGCTGTGGTTTGCCGCGGCGCCGGATGGGGCGCTGTTCATCTACAGCCGCGCCGATGCCTTCAAGGTCAAGCGGCTGCGGCGCGATCCGCGCTGCCGCATCGCCGCCTGCGACATGCGCGGCACTGTGGCCGGCCCGTGGCTGGACGCAAGTGCCGCGATCGTCACCGGCGCCGATGCGGCGCAAGGCATGGCGCTGCTCGACCGGCGCTACTGGCCGTGGAAGCAGTTGCTGAACCTGGCGGCAATGTTGCGCCCGGCGCCCCGGGCAGTCGTCACGCTTCGCCCGGCGCCGTGACCTAGGTGCGAACTTTACCCACCGCGGCCGGCGCGTTACGGCCGCTCTCCTTCGCCCAGGTGTCGCGCAGCCCGACGGTGCGGTTAAACACCAGCGCGCCCGGCTTACTGTCCCGGTCCGGGCAGAAATAGCCCTGGCGCTCGAACTGCACCACGATGCCTTTGGCCATATCCGCCAGTGCGGGCTCGGCCATGCAGCCCGTCAGCACCTCTAGCGAGTCCGGGTTCAGATCGGCGAAGACATCGCCGTCGGCGCCAGGGTCGGCGCGGCCGAACAGCGGATTGTACAGGCGAACCTCCGCCGGCACGGCATCGGCCGCACTCACCCAATGCAGCGTCGCCTGCACTTTTCGTCCGTCCGGTGCGTTGCCGCCCTTGGTGGCGGGGTCATAGGTGCAGCGCAGCGCCACCACTTCGCCGGCGGCATTCTTGACGACCTCGCGGCAGGTGATGAAGTAGCCGTAGCGCAGCCGCACCTCGCGCCCCGGCGACAGCCGGAAGAACTTCTTCGGCGGTTCCTCCATGAAGTCGTCCTGCTCCACCCACAACTCACGGCTGAAGGTCACACCGCGCGTGCCCTGGGCGGGATCATCCGGGTGGTTGATCGCCGGCAATTTCTCGGTTTGATCTTCGGGATAATTGTCGATAGTCACCCGCAACGGCCGCAGCACCGCCATGCGCCGCGACGCCGCGCGGTTCAGGTCCTCGCGCACGCAAAAATCCAGCAACGCGGGGTCCACCACCGACTGCGCGCGCGCCATGCCGACGCGCTTGATAAACTCGCGCAATGCCGCGGCCGGCACGCCGCGCCGCCGCAGCCCGGCCAAGGTTGGCATCCGCGGATCGTCCCAGCCGGCGACATGCCCGCCCGAGACCAGCCGGGTCAGCACCCTCTTGGACAGCACCAGCCCGGCGATATTCAGCCGGGCGAATTCGTACTGACGCGGGCGTGACGGCACGGGGAGCTTGTCCAGCAGCCACTCGTACAGCGGCTTGTGGTCCTCGAACTCCAGCGTGCACAGCGAATGGGTGATGCCCTCGATGGCGTCGGATTGGCCGTGCGCATAGTCATAGGTCGGGTAAATGCACCAAGCATCACCGGTGCGCGGATGCGTCGCATGCAGGATGCGATACAGCGCGGGATCGCGCAGGTTGATGTTGCCGGACGCCATGTCGATCCGCGCCCGCAGTACCCGTGCGCCATTGGGGAATTCGCCGGCGCGCATGCGGCGAAACAGGTCGAGGTTCTCCGTCGCGCCACGCTCGCGAAACGGCGAATTGCGGCCGGGCTCGGTCAGGGTGCCGCGTGACGCACGCATCTCATCCGGCGACTGGTCGTCGACATAGGCATCGCCACTGGCGATCAGATGCTCGGCCCAGGCATAGAGCTGTTCGAAATAATCCGACGCATGAAACAGGTGCTCGCCCCAGTCGAAGCCGAGCCAGCGCACATCGGCGGCGATGGCGTCGATGAATTCCTGCTCCTCCTTGGTCGGGTTGGTGTCGTCGAAGCGCAGATGGCAGCGCCCGCCGAACTCCTCCGCCACACCGAAGTTCAGACAGATCGACTTGGCGTGGCCGATATGCAGATAGCCATTGGGCTCCGGCGGAAAGCGGGTCACCACGGTTTGCGCGCGGCCTTGGGCAAGATCCCCCGCAATGATCTCGCGGATGAAGTCGCGCCCACCCTCGGGGCTATCCACAGCATTCGTCTCCGCCACCATTGCCGTCCTCGATCCCGCGCCTGTGCGACGCCTGTCTAGACCAGGGAGCGGCGCTTGTCGCGCTCAGCCCGTGGTCGCGGTCAACCCGTGGTCGCAGTCAGGCGGGCGGCAGCATCCGCGCCCCGGCCCGCGCCATGCGGATCGCTCGCGGCCCGCGCGCCACCGACAGCGAGGTCTGGATCGAGTTCAGCCGGGCGTCCAGCACCGGACTGCGCTCCGCGGCATGGGCATCGCGGAACGCCACCGCCCGGCGATAGAACTCCGCCGAATTCTGCCGCAGCCCGATCAGCAGCGCCTGTGGCCCGTCCGCCGTCACCGCCGCCGCATCGACCGCCAGCGCCAGGGCCGCGGCAACCGGTCCCGCCAGGGCCGCCAGCCCAACCAGCGCACCCAGTTCGCCCAGAACCTCATCGGATGGGGCGGGCGCCAGTTCCGCCGCCAGCAACCGCACCAGCCCGGCCAGGTTGCCCGCCATGCCCGAGGTCCCCACCGCATCCTCGGCATCACGAAACGGCAGCGCCATCGTCTGGTACGCCGCATCCTGCGGCCCCAACAAGGCATCCGCCGGCACCACGCAGCCGCGCAACTGCAACGCCACGTGCCCAACCGGCCGCATCGAGGCAGGCGTCGGCGCCGCGATCACCTCCAGCCCCGGCGTGCCGCGCGGCACCAGGAAGAAGGAATAGCGCTTGCGCTCGCCCTGCATCGCCGTGATCGCCAGCACCACGTAAAGCCCGGCGATATCGCCGTTGGTGACATAGGATTTCTCCCCGTCCAGCCGCCAGCCATCGCCCTCGCGCGTCGCCATGGTGGTCAACAACTTGGGGTGCGCACCGACCTTGGGCTCGGAAATCGCCACCCCCGCGGTCAAAGCCCCGCTGGCCAGTTCCGGCAAAAAGCGCGCCTGCTGGGCTTCGTTGCCGAAACCGGCGATGAACCAGCGTGCCACCATCTGGTGCCCGCCCCACACCCCGGCCAGTCCGGTCGATTGCCCTTCCTCGACCAGCACCCGCTCGGCCGCGGCGATGCTGGCATAGCCGCCGCCATCCCCGCCATGCGCCGCCGGCAAGCCGATGCGGAACAGCCCCGCGCCGGCCATCGCCGCCCAGAGATCGGGCGGAAACACCTCGCTGGCCAACAGGTCGCGCGGAGCAATATGGCGGCGGGCGAAATCCGCCAGGTTGTCGGTCATGCACGATCCCCCCTTGGTGACGCCCATGCTCGCAGAGCCCCGCTTCGCTGCCAATTCGTCTCCGCTGCGAAATTGGCCCGCTGCCGAATCTCCATCCATGTCAAACGCAAACCGATTTGCGGCGCCGCGCTTCTATGATATGCGGCCCCAATAGAGCGCTGAAGCGGATGCATCCAGCCGATGCTCCCGCCCGACACAACAAGCGCCCCACATGGTTTTCAGGGAGGTTGACGGACATGCAACGCCATACCCGGATCGCATTCGCGTCCGCCATATTGCTGGCCGGCATCGCCACCAGCACCGCCGCCGTGGCCCAACAGCCCAAGCCGGGCGGCACCCTGCGCATGTACCAGCGCGACAACCCGCCCAGCGCCTCGATCCACGAGGGCGCGACTTTCTCGGTCAACGCCCCGTTCATGGGCGTCTACAATAACCTGGTCACCTACGACACGACCAAGCCCGAGGATACGCTCGACACCATCATCCCGGAGCTTGCGTCGAAGTGGGCCTGGAGCGCCGACAACAAGGCGCTGACGTTCACGCTGCAACCCGGCGTGAAGTGGCATGACGGCAAGCCGTTCACCGCGGCCGACGTGAAATGCACGATGGACCTGGTGCAGGGCAAGGCACAGGAGAAGCTGCGCACCAACCCGCGCCGCTCGCTCTACGACAACGTGCTGGAAGTGGTGCCGAACGGCGAGCTGGAAGTGACCTTCAAGCTCGAACGGCCGCAGCCCTCGCTGCTTGCCCTGCTCGCGTCCGGCTACACGCCGGTGTACCCGTGCCACGTGTCGCCGGCGCTGATGCGCACCAACCCGATCGGCACCGGCCCGTTCAAGCTCGTCGAGTTCAAGCAGAACGAGATCATCCGCCTCGCCCGCAACCCCGACTACTGGAAGCCCGGCCGGCCCTATCTCGACGGCGTCGAAATGCCGATCATCACCAACCGCTCCACCGCCATGCTGGCCTTCATCTCCGGCAAGCTCGACCTCACCTTCCCCGCCGAGGTGACGCAACAGGTCCGCAAGGACATCGCCGCCCAGGCCCCCAAGGCGATCTGCCGCAGCGGCCCGGTCAACGTCAGCACCAACCTGATCGTCAACCGCGACAAGCCGCCCTTCGACAACGCCGACATCCGCCGCGCCATGGCGCTCTCGTTCGACCGCCAGGCGTTCAACACCATCATCGCCGAGGGCGATGCGGCAATCGGCACCACCATGCTGCCGAAGCCCGAGGGCGTGTGGGGCATGCCGGAGGCGATGATGCGCACCATCGTCGGCTACGACCCGGATGTCGCCAAGAACCGCGCCGAAGCCCGCAGGCTGATGGAAAAGAACGGCTATGGCCCGACCAAGCGGCTGGCGGTGAAGATCTCCACCCGCAACATCGCCGCCTACCGCGACCCCGCGGTGATCCTGATCGACCACCTCAAGGAGATCTACATCGACGGCGAACTCGATATCGTCGAGACCGGCGTGTGGTTCGGAAAGGTCGCCCGCAAGGACTATTCCGTTGGCCTCAACCTCACCGGCAACTCGGTGGACGATCCCGACCAGAGCTTCTTCGAGAACTACGCCTGCAAGTCCGAGCGCAACGTCACCGGCTACTGCAACCCGGCGCTGGAGAAGCTGTTCGTCGAGCAGTCGCAGGAACTCGACCTGGACAAGCGCCGCCGGATGGTGTGGGAAATCGACCGCCAGCTCCAGGAAGACGTGGCGCGCCCGATCATCCTGCACAACAGCTCCGGCACCTGCTGGCACCCCGATGTGATCGGCTTTAATCCGGCAACGAACAGCTCGTATAACCGCTATCGCTTCGAGAACGTTTGGCTGAACCGTTAGTAGGAAGAATGTTCTTTTTTGAAAAAAAGAACCAAAAAACTTTTATCCGTTGGGCCGGGTGCCAGTTGCGAACACCCGGCCCAATGGATGAAGTCTTTTTGCTTCTTTTTCTTCAGAAAAAGAAGATTCTTGCTTCCTGTGGCTAACCGCTTCTAGGTTCCCGCGCCGAGGCCTACATTCCAGGAGACCCGTTTGGGCGCGTATCTGCTCCGCCGTTTTGGCCTGATGGTGCTGACGTTGTTCGGCATCTCGGTGATCATCTTCACCCTGCTGCGGGTGGTGCCCGGCAACATCGTCGACATCCTGTTCGACAGCGCCGGCATGGTCGATCCGGCCGAGAAGGCGCGCATCACCCACGACCTTGGCCTGGACCTGCCGGTGCCGCAGCAATACTGGCGCTGGATCACCGGCATCGCCCGCGGCGACCTCGGC
>JANXSA010000341.1 GCA_025352915.1 Rhodospirillales bacterium
TGACTCAGATGATCCTTCCGCACCCTCAAGTCTAAATTCCCGGGGGGTAGATGTCTCATCTTCATTGGCACGGAGGGTGCTCAGCGATGGGGCCGTATTTCAGGGTCAACACATCCGGCAACACGGCGGCCATAGCGGCACGAAGGCCAGGCGGCGGAGGGGCATTCAGGGGGGGGCGGAGCCCCGGTTGACCCGTCATCATCGGCTCCTTCCCAGAGACGTTAGAGGGTTCGCGACCATGCCGCCAAGAGCCGCGCGCGGAGCGAGCACCAAGCGGGCGCTACCCTGAGGCGCCACCGAGCGGACTGCGTCCTGAACGTGGCGGCGGGTGACCGAAATCAGTGTGATAACGATATAGTAGAACTCGAAATACGCAAGGCTGAGAGCAGCGCCGCCGACCGTGTAGGCGATCAAAGTCAAACGCAGGAACCGGCCAAGATCGGCCGCCCAACGCAGATCCTCGCGATCACGCGAAAGGCGTTGGATGCTGCGGACATTGCGAAAGGCAACAAATAACAGGCCCAGGAAAAGGCCGAAGCCGATGAATCCGGTATCGCCCAGCACCTGAAAGTAAATGCTGTGGGCAGCGGCAGTCGACGTCGGGACGTGGGTCGGAATGAAGTCGAGCGACGAGAACCTCGGCAGATACAGATTGAATACAGTCGGATCTTCCATCGCAGAGAAGCCGCCGCCGGTGAGAGGACGGTCTAGAGCAACGAGAAGATTCATCTTCCACGACGCGATCCGACCCATGAATGAGCTGTCCTGCCCCGCGGCTCCAATCGAGCTCATGCGGTCGTACCAACGATCGGGCGCGAGTGCTGCGCCCACCCCACCGAGGATCAGCAACACGACGGTCGCGAGCAACTTGTGGCGGCTTTGGGTGAAAACAGCAAATCCCACGACCACGAGCGCAATCAGGGCGCCGCGCGAATTGGAGGCGATGACCGCCGCAACATTGGCCAGAATCGCCAGGGCCAAGGCCACGCGCACCAATATCGAGACGGAATATAGGTAGAGATAGGCTAGCAGGGGGATCACCATCAGGATCGCCAAGCCGAAATGGTTGTTGTCGCCAATTGTCGCTGGCCCCACCAGCACGTGACTGCCGCCTGTTGCCACGAACTTTGCAGCCTCGATCGCGCCATGGATGCCCATCGCCAAGCCGATCGCAATCGACAACGAGTGGATATGTAGCCGGGTTCGAACTGTCATAACAATAAACATACTCAGTACGACAATCTTGAAAACACGATCGGCGAGATCGTCGGCCCGTGTAAGCCCCGACAGCCCAAACATGTAGGAGGTCATGCCGACGAACAGGAATGCCAGCAACAACACGCCATGGCTGTCGACATAAAATGCGGGCCGGCGCTTATAGTCGACGAAGAACGCGACCACGGCGACAACGGCAACCACTTTGTTGAACGGCAGATCAGAAGCAAAACCAAACATGAACTGCGACGGTCCGGCCAGGGCAACCCATGCCCAGACCATTGTTGCGACGTGGCCAAATCGCAGGGCCATGGGCAACATGGCAAGGAACAGCGCCACGAAAATGAGGTCACGCATAGGATACTAGCGCCGCGAAAATCGGCGGGAGGCATCCGTTCGGCCGGTCACGGTTCGGACGGCGCGCCCTCCGCCCGGCCGGAAGCCAGGCCGTTCAATCGGCCCCGGCGCTGCGTCACGGTACCTGAACAACCCAAATGAGGGCGTGCCCGGCTTAGAGGCCACGTTCGCTGCACTCCAGTAGACTGCGAGAGTGAACACAAGAACGCTAAGCGAGTAAGGTAGTATCTCCATGTCGCGCCTCTGCCCGTAATGTATTCTACAGCAAGATATCATAGCCGGCAACCTGGCGCATCCCGAAGCATGTGGCTGTTTGCAGTGCGGCAGCCAAAGCCACACCCGACACGCAGGAATAGGATCGCCTGCGGCTGGGTCGGCGGCGTGCCGGCTGACACATCAAGCAGGAGAAGCGCGCCGAGCGGACGCACGCATGCCGGGGCCGCGCCACAGCCGTCAAGGGCATCTATATCGCCCTAGCTCACGAACCACCCGCTGGGGGCAACGCCCCAACTGGCCTGCCTTCATACAAGGCCCGCCATGCGGCGAACATTGCGCGCTGGCCGAAGGCCTGCACGGCACGGGCGCGATTGGCCGCACCGAGGCGCCGGCGCAGGCGCGCGTCGTCCAGTAGTTCTGTCATGGCCGCGCAAAACGCCGCATCGTCGTTCAGTACCACGAAGGGTTCGTTCGGCGGTGCGAGCATGTTGCGCACGTCGCCCACATCGGTGGCGACAACCGGCAGGCCGGCGGCCATAGCCTCGAGCACCGAGATGGGCATCTGCTCGGTGTCCGATGACAGGGCGAACAAGTCAAAGCCCGAATACAAGCCGGTGGTATCGGCGACATGGCCGGTGAAGGTGACGCGCCCGGCGATCCCGAGCTTGACAGCAAGTGTTTCCAGCATCAGGCGGTCCGGGCCGTCGCCCGCCACAACGAGGTGGCCAGGGCGGAGCGCTGCCAGCAGGGCAAAGGCGCGCAGCAAGCGGGCGATGTTCTTCTCGGGACGCAGGGCGGCCACGGTGCCGATGACGGGCACCGCGCGGTCGACTACGGGCGCGGGCGCGAAACGCACTAGATCAATGCCGTTGGGCACATACGCCAGCCGCGCGGGTGGCAGACGCCAGACGTCGCGGGCAATGCGGAACAGGCGCTGCGAAGGCACCGCCACAGTGGCGCGCCGCAGCAACAAACGACGGGTCCAGACGCGGCGCGGCAACTGCCGGTCGCGCTCTTGCGGGCCGAACCCATCCTCCATGTGCAAGTGTGGCACCAGCGACGGCACATTGGCCATCGCCCATTCAATGCTGCCCCAGTTGCTGGTCACCAGCGTCGCCGGACGTAGTTCGCGCAGCATTCCGCGGAATCTTCGAACGTTGCCGAGTGTATCGCCCTTGCGCACCTCGACCACGGGAAATGACAGGTCGAGTTCGCTCGACAACTGCTCGCGACACGAGATGTCGCCATCCATCGCCACCACGGCATGGCGAAAGTCATGGCCGAAGTGATTGACGATGGTGGCAAATCGTATCTGCGCCCCACCGACCGCGAAGGTCGAGAAGACATGCAGAAGCAGCGGTGCGGCGGCCACGCTAGCCTGCTCCAACAGGGCGCAAGCGGGCAATTAGGCTGGCGCCGATGAGATATGGCCCACTCACCGCTTCACGCTATCGCCCAAGCGGCGTCGACCGGCGCAGCCGCGGCGCCCGGCGCCTCGCTGTCCAGAAACCCCTCGAATACCAGGAGTTGCCACAGCACCATGCTGTGGTCGAAGCCAGCGCTTTCGTGCTCATCGAGCAGGCGGGCGATGGCGGGGCGTTCGAACAGGCCGCTATCGAGCATGGCGGGGCCGAGCAGGCGCTCGCGCAGGCGGGAGATGCCCACCCGGAACGGCGCGGCCAGCGACGTCGAAAAACCCTGTTTCGGGCGGTACAGCACCTGGCGCGGCAGCAAAGGTTCCAGCGCCTTCTTGAAGATGTACTTGCCCTCGCCGCCGCGTAGCTTGAGGTTCGATGGCAGGCTCAGGCCCCATTCGACGAAACGGTAATCCAGGATCGGCGCGCGCACTTCCAGCGAATTGGCCATGCTGGCGCGGTCGACCTTGGTCAGGATACCGCCGACCAGCCAAGTTTGCAGGTCGGTGTACTGCGCCTGCAGCAAGGGATCGTCGGTGCCGGATTCTTCCATCAGGGCGGCGATGCGGGCACCGGAATCGTAGCCCGCCAGCCGGGCGGCCAGTGCCGGGGAATACAGCGCGCGACGCTGGGCGTCATGCACCCGGGTCATGGTGCGCAGATAGCCGGCGGCGGAATCGAGGCTGAGTTCGGTCAGGGTGTATTTGGCGCGCAGCCAGCGCGGCGCCCAGTCAAGCTTGGGATAGGCGCGGGCGAGCGAGCCGAGCAGCGATTTGCGCAGGCCGGACGGGATGTAGGACCGCACCGCCTCGTTCAGCGTATGCCAGCGATAGCGCCGGTAGCCGGCGAAGATCTCGTCGCCGCCATCGCCGGAAATCGCCACGGTGGCGTGTTTGCGGGCGAGGGCGCAGACGCTGTGAGTGGGCACCGAGGACTGGTCACCGAACGGTTCGCCGAAGATGCGGCCCTGGAGCCGGGCGGCGTCGATCATGTCGACGGCAGCCGCGCGCTCGTTGTGCTGGACGGTGCCGTAGCGGGCGGCCACGGTCTCGGCGTACGGGGTTTCGTCCTCGCTGCCGTCGAAGCCGATGGTGAAGGTGTCGAGCGGGGTGGAACGCTGCGGCGCGGCGAGCGCCACCACGGCGCTGGAATCGACGCCGCCGGAGAGGAAGGCACCGAGCGGCACGTCGGCGATCATGCGCTGGCCGACGCTGTGGCGCAGCTGGTCGATCAAGGCGCGGGCGGCCTCGCGGCCGTCAATCTTGGCGATCTCGGTCGGCACGGTCCAGTAGCGCTGCGGCGGGGCGCGCCGGCTGTCGCGGTCGAGCTTGAGGAAATGGGCGGCCGGGAGCTTCTGGATGGAATCGTAGATCGTCCCGGGATCGGGGATGTAGCCGTAGGTGAAGAAGTCATCGACGGACGTCGCCGCGACCCGCCGCACCAGCCCCGGCACGGCGGCAAAGGACGACAGCTCGGAGGAGAAATACAGGCTGCCATCGGGCAGGCGCGCGTAATGCAGCGGCTTCTTGCCCAGGCGGTCGCGCGCCAGGAACAAGGTGCCGCGCTTGCGGTCCCAGATGGCGAAGGCAAACATGCCGTTGAGGTGCTGGAGGCAGTCCGGGCCCCACTCCTCCCAGGCGTGAATGATGGTCTCGGTGTCGCATTTGGTGCGG
>JANXSA010000394.1 GCA_025352915.1 Rhodospirillales bacterium
GTATTCCCCACGCACTCGAACGAGTAATCCGCCCCCCCCTTTGTCAGGTTCACCAGATACGGCACCAGGTCGCCCTCCACCACCTTCGGATTGACAAAATCCGTCATCCCGAACTTCTCCGCCATCGCCTTCCGACCCGGATTGATATCCACCCCGATGATCTGCTCCGCCCCCACCATCCGCAGCCCCTGGATGACATTCAGCCCGATGCCCCCCAGCCCGAACACCACCGCCCGGCAGCCCATCTCCGCCTTGGCGGTATTGATCACCGCCCCGATCCCGGTGGTCACCCCGCAGCCGATATAACAAACCTTCTCGAACGGCGCGTCCTGACGGATCTTCGCCAGCGCGATCTCCGGCAACACGGTAAAATTCGAAAACGTCGACGTGCCCATGTAATGCGAGATCACCTCGCCATCGCACGAAAACCGGCTGGTCCCATCCGGCATCACGCCCTTACCCTGCGTCGCCCGCAGCGTGATGCAAAGATTGGTCTTCCGGCTCAGGCAATACTCGCAGTGCCGGCATTCCGGCGTGTACAGCGGAATGACATGATCGCCCTTCTTCAGCGACGAAACGCCGCGCCCGACATCCACCACCACCCCCGCCCCCTCGTGGCCAAGGATCGCCGGAAAAATCCCCTCGGGATCGGCCCCCGACAGCGTGAACTCATCGGTATGACAAATCCCCGTCGCCTTGATCTCCACCAGCACCTCGCCCTCGCGCGGCCCCTCAAGGTCCACGATCTCCAGGCTCAGCGGGGCTCCGGCCTTGCGGGCCACGGCGGCACGAGTCTTCATCAGGCGAATCCTCCGGATTTCAGGCGGCCAATCTGACCGCGCCCGCCCGCGGGATCAACTGGCACCTTGGCGACCCTCGCTGCTAGGGTAGTGTGCATGAATCTGGCGCTGACCACCTTCCTGCTGGCCTTCCCCGCCCTGTTCTCCATCGTCAACCCGCCGGGGGCGGCGTTCATCTTCAACGAGGTAACCGCCCATCTCGGCCGCGCCGAGCGGCTGGTGTTGTCCAACCGCGTCGCCCTGTATTCGCTCGGCGTGATGCTGGGCGCCTTGTGGGGCGGCGCCTATATCCTGGAGTTCTTCGGCATCTCGCTCGCCGCCCTGCGCATTGCCGGCGGATCGGTGGTGGCGGTCCGCGCCTTCGACCTGTTGAACGCGCCAGAGCGGCAGGAGGCACGCAAGACCGAACAGGCCGAAAGCGGCGAGGGTCCCGTCGGCGACATGGCGTTCTTCCCGCTCACCCTGCCGTTCACCACCGGCCCCGGCACCATCGCGGTCGCCGTGGCCCTGGGCGCGCAACGGCCGCGGGCGATCGCCGACGTGCTGTGGTTCTTCCTCGGCGCCTCGGCCGCCGCGCTGGCGATCGCGGCGGTGATCTGGCTGTCCTACCGCTCGGCCGACCGCATCGCCGCCGTGCTGGGTGCCACCGCCCGGCGCACCTTCGCGCGGCTATCGGCCTTCCTGCTGCTGTGCATCGGAGTCCAGATCGTCATCAACGGGGTACTGGACATCGTCGCCGGCGTCGTGTCGAAGTGATGAACCAAGCAGCGCCAACATAGGGGGAAGCAGCGATGCGATACGTCGGCGAGCGCGAGGTTAGCTACGACCCCACCGATCTCGGCTTCCCCAGCATCTCGGCCTGTCACGCCGTGGTCTATGTGGCACCCGCCGGGCTGTTCGGCTTTCACAACCTGGGCAATGAGCGCGCCACCGACTGGCCCGGCCTGACCGGCGCCTGGGGGCAGTTCGTCACCGGCCATGTCTCCGGCGGCGGCACCGGCAGCGCGCTGTACGGTGTCTGCTACCCCGTGACCAAGCGCGGCTATACCGGCATCCAGAAGGCGCAGTGGCTGGCCGAACTGGCCGCCTTCGCCAAGGGCGTCGGCTTCACCGGCCCGATCTATGGCTATGACCTGGCCGATTCCGGCATCCAGGGCTCGGCCTATGTCAGCTTCACCCATGTTCAGGGCAAGTGCGTCATCCAGGCCCGGCAATGGGTCCACGGCGAGGACACCGCCGGCCCCAACACCGCGCCCAACAACCACAAATCCACCCGCCGCGGCGCGCCGTTGTTCAGCATCGTCGCCGCCCCGCGCGTAACCGTCTCGATCGGCCTCACGGCGACGAAAACCTATTACCCGGAAAAACTGCGCTGAGGCCGATCATGACCGCGCGCTATCCTTGAGGTGCTTTGTCGAGGCAACCTAATGGCCGGCGTTCTCTCCTGAGAAATCCGGGGCTTGGAGACCAGAGGCTTCGAGCTGGGCGACCAGGGCGGATTTGAGGCGTTCGAGGCCGGCCTCGGTTGAGGCTTCGCAGCGGGCGACAAGGACGGCTTGGGTGTTCGACGCGCGCAGCAGCCACCAGCCGTCTTCGGTGTTCACCCGGACGCCGTCGATGTCGTTCATGGTGGCGCCGGCGGTGCGCAGCCGGGCGGCGACTTCCGTGATCACTTCGAACTTGCGGTGGTCGTCGCAGTTGAAGCGCAGCTCCGGGGTGTTGACCACCTGCGGCAGGTTGGCGCGGGTGGTGGAGAGTTTTTCGCTGCTGCGGGCGAGGATGCCGAGGAGGCGGATGGCGGCGTAAAGCGCGTCGTCGAAGCCGTACCAGTGGTCGTTGAAGAAGATGTGACCGCTCATTTCGCCGGCGAGCGGGCAGTTGGTTTCGGCCATGCGGGCTTTGATGAGCGAGTGGCCGGTTTTCCACATCTCCGGCTTGCCGCCGGCGCGGGCGATTTCGTCGAACAGCACCTGGCTGGCCTTGACGTCGGCGATGATGTTGGCGCCGGGGTGCTTCTTGAGCACGTCGCGGGCCAGGACGACGAGGAGCTGGTCGCCGAACATCATGGTCCCGCCATCGTCGACCACGCCGATGCGGTCGGCGTCGCCGTCAAAGGCGATGCCGAGATCGGCTTTGCGTTTGGCGACTTCGGCGACCAGGGCTTCGAGGTTCTTGGGGACGGTAGGGTCGGGGTGGTGATTGGGGAACTTGCCGTCGATTTCGGGGAAGAGGACGGTGTGGGTGCCCGGCAGGTGCTTTATGAGTCGCATCAGCACGTCGCCGGCGGCACCGTTGCCGTTGTCCCAGACGACGTTGAGCTTGCGGTCGCCACCGTCCCAATCCTTGGCGAGGCGGGCGATATACTCTTCGGAGATGTC
>JANXSA010000459.1 GCA_025352915.1 Rhodospirillales bacterium
CCGCGCCCGCCCCGCCGCCCCCAGCGCCGCCATCCGCCCGGGATCCCTCGCCAAATCCCGAATCACGGCGGCCAAAGCCGGCGCATCCTCCGGATCAATCGCCACCCCCGCCGCGCCAAACACCTCCGGCAACCCCCCCCGCGGCGCACACAACAGCGCCCCCCCCGCCGCCATCGCCTCCAACGCCGTCAACCCGAACGGCTCCGGCCACCGGCTCGGCACCACGATAATCGCCGCCCGCGCCATCGCCGCCATCACCTCGCCATGCGGCCGATACCCCCACATCTCCACCCCCGCCGCCGCCGCCATCGGCCGCAACGCCCGCAACCAAGGCGTCTCCGGCGCATCCGGCCCAAACCCGTCCGCCCCGATCATCACCGCCCGCCACCCCGGCAAATCCGCCAACGCCGCCCCGCACGCCGCCACAAAAGTGTCGACCCCCTTATCCCGCACCACCCGCCCGGCAAACAGGATCACCTTCTCCCGCTCCACCGGCGACTCCGGCACCTCCGCCAAATCCAACCAGTTATGCAACACCACCGGCTCCCGCGCCGGCGCCCCAACCCCCTCCAGCAACCGCCCGCGCAAATACCCCGACGAACACACCACCATCGCCAGCCGCCGCAACAGCGCCCCCCGCTCCCCTGCCGTCTTCGCCGCCCGCATCCCCTGCGGATCGTTGTTCAAAAACAGCGAAACCGGCACCCCAGGAAACCGCCGCGCCAGAAACATCGCCAGTTCCGGCCGGTTATGCACCTCGATCAGCCCCAACCCCTGCTCGTCACCCCGGCGCCCCCGCAACACCCGCGCCACCGCATGCCCATACCGCCGCGCCCGGTTCACCGGCGGCCACCACCCCGCCCGCGCGGCCACAAACGAAACATCGTCAAACGCCGGCGTCGGCGGCGGCGGCCCCACCACGAAAGGATCGAACCCGTCCCGCCACGTCGCCAGCCGATGCACCAGCAACGCCAGCGCCCCCGCACTCCCCGGCGAGAAATGCTCACGATACGGCAGGACGATCGCAACCGGGACAGACGTCATGCCAATGCTCTATCAACTCCACCCGTTCTGCGGCAATGCTCGCCCATGCACCCGGGCCGAACCATCTTCTTCGCCATCCTCCTGACCACCAGCGCCGGCCTCATTTGGCTCATGATCCAGGTGCTCGCCCCCGGCGGCTGGCGCGCGGCCGAAATCCTCATCTTCGCGGCCTTCCTCGGCCTCGTCCCCTGGCTCGGCGTCTGCCTGGCCAACGCCATCCCCGGCTTCCTCCAACTCATCCTGGCCAAAAACCCCCCACGCTCCGTCCTCCCCATCACCGGAGACATCGAATCCGGCGAAATCACCCTCACCACCGCCATCGCCATCACCATCCGCAACGAGGACATGGCCCAAGTCCTCCCGCCCCAACGCGCCCTCCTCACCGCGCTGGACGCCGCCGGCGCCAGCCAGAACTTCACCCTCTGGCTCCTCTCCGACACCCAAGACCCCACCGCCGCCGCCGAAGAACAATCCGCCCTCGCCGCCTTCCGCGCCACCGACCCCCACCCCGAACGCATCCACTACCGCCGCCGGGCCAAAAACACCGGCTTCAAGGCCGGCAACGTCATGGACTTCCTCGACCACCACGCCCAGGGCATCGACCTCGTCCTCATGCTCGACGCCGACTCCGCCATGACCGCCCCCGCCGTCCTCCGCCTCGTCCGCATCATGCAAGCCGACCCCACCATGGGCATCGTCCAAAACCTCACCGTCGGAAAACCCGCCCCCGCCGCCTTCCCCCGCCTGTTCCAGTTCGGCATGCGCGCCGGAATGCGCGTCTGGGCCACCGGCCAGGCACTCTGGCAGGCCGACGAAGGCCCCTACTGGGGCCACAACGCCATCCTCCGGGCCCACGCCTTTCGTACCCACTGCAAACTAGAACCCCTCCCCGACGGCAGCCCAATCCTCTCCCATGATCAAGTCGAAGCTGCCCGGCTGCGCGCCGCCGGCTGGCGCGTCTGCGTCTGGGCCGGCGAAGAAGGCTCGCAAGAAGCCAACCCCCCCGCCCTCCCCGAATTCCTCCACCGCGACTCCCGCTGGCTCGCCGGCAACCTGCAATACTGGCACCTCCTGCGCCTGCCCGGCTTCCGCTGGATGGGCCGCTGGCAACTCATCCAAGCCATCATGATGTTCCTCGGCGCGCCCCTCTACGTCGCCATCCTCGCCCTCGCCGCCCTCCTCGCCGCCACCGGCAGCGCCCCCGAAACCCCCCGCCCGGCGCTGGCCGCCCTCGCCCTCGCCTGGACCCTCGCCCTCTATTCCCCAAAACTCCTCGGCTACCTCGAAATCCTCCTCTCCCCCGCCCGCAGCGCCCGATACGGCGGCCGCCCCCGCTTCGCCCTCGGCGCCATCCTCGAATTCACCTTCATGCTGCTCATGGACGCCATCGCCCAACTCCACAAAACCCTCGCCATCGCCCGCCTCGCCCTCGGCCGCAAACCCGGCTGGCTCCCGCAAAACCGCGCCGACCGCGGCGTCTCCTGGACCGAAGCCACCCGCCTCTTCTGGCCCCACACCCTCATCGGCCTCGCCACCTTCAGCGCCTTCGCCACCGCCGGCTGGCCCGCCATCCTCTGGGCCACCCCCTTCGCCGCCGGCCTCCCCCTGGCCATCCCCTTCTGCGTCCTCACCGCCAGCCCCGGCTTCTCCGCCTGGCTCCGCCACCACCAAATCGCCGCCATCCCCGAGGAATTGAACACGCCATAAACGAGAGACAAGAAACAAGAAAAAATCTTCTTTTTGTGAACAAAAAGAAGCAAAAAAACTTCATCCACTTGCTTCTTGCCTCCCTCCCCCCGCTCGCGGGGGGAGCCGGAGGGGGGGATCTTCCCCTTCACTTTCGTCATCCCGAGCCTTTACTTTCGTCATCCTGAGCGCAGCGAAGGACCCACGCTTCTTCCTTCCTCCCTTGCCTTGCTCCTCTGTGCCTCTGTGCCCCCTTTCTTCCTTACTTCTCCCCTGGAGCCCACCAAATGCCCGACCTAGCCTGGAACAAAGCCACCTGGGACGGCGCCTACGACTGGTCCCAACACGGCCACGAATGGTCCAACACCTGGGGCAGCTCCCAGGCCATGTTCTTCACCACACTCCTCCCCCGCATCGCCGCCTCCCTTCCCGCCCAATCCGTCCTGGAAATCGCCCCCGGCCACGGCCGCGTCACCGCCATGCTCCTGCCCTTCTGCGCCGACTTCCACGGCATCGACCTATCCGCCCAATGCACCGAATTCTGCCAAACCCGCTTCGCCACCCACGCAAACGCCCGCTTCCACACCAATGACGGCCTATCCCTGGCCGCCGTCGCCCAGCACCGCTTCAACCTGGTCTTCTCCTACGACTCTCTCGTCCACGCCGACCTGCCGGTGTTCGAGGCCTACATCCCGCAAATCCTCGCCCTCCTGGCCCCTGGCGGCATCGCCTTCCTCCACCACTCCAACCTCGCCGCCTTCCCCGAGGTAACGGACTTCCAGCACCGCTCCACCACCACCTCCGCCCCCCTCATCGCCGACCTGGTCGCGCGTCACGGCGGCAAAATCCTCGTCCAGGAAATGTTCAACGGCGGCCCCAATGTCGCCTACGACTGCTTCACCACCTTCTGCCGCGCGGAGGACCACAAGGGCATCGAACCCCAAACGATCTTCAACCCCGCCCTCCTCCTCCGCGAAGCCCACCTCGCCCGCGACTCCATCAACGCCTATCTCCGCGTTCTCCCGCCGTCCGCCCGCGCTTAAAAACCCCGTTGCACCGGTCCGCCGGCCGTTGTATAGAACGTATCATGAACATGGACCCAAACAGCGCCCCGGACCGCGCATCCCCCCCGCACCCAGCCCTCGGACTCGCATTCCGCGTCGATCAAATCCTCACCGCCCTGCGCCACCTCATCAACGCCCGCGCCCCCCTCCTCGGCATCTTCTTCATGCCGCTCCACCACCGCCTCGGCCGCTCAATGCGCCGCCTCACCACCCTCCTGACCCGCCTCGCAACCGGCCAATACCCGCCCCCGCGCCCCGCGCGCCCAAGCCAGCACAGCGGCCCCCGCGCCATCCAACTCCCGCGCAGCCACGCCTGGATCGTCGCCAAGCTCGGCTACCAGGCCGCTGCCTACGCCTCCCACCTCGAACACCTCCTGCGCGACCCCGACATGCTGCAAACCCTCGCCGCCGCGCCGCCGAACGCCCAGGCCGCCGCCGCCAGAACCCTGCGCCCGCTCTGCCGCATGCTCGGCGTCCCCCTCCCGCCGATCCTCCAACCACCCCCGCGCCCACCCGCGCCCAAAAAACCCGCCCCCGAAAAGCCCCCCCGCCTCCCCCGCCTCACCGCACAGGACCTCTATCCCCGCCGCACCCCGCGCGACATGCCCTTCCTGGTCCCTCCCTTCGTCTACCGCCCGGCCAAAAAAAGGCGACCCGCCTGAGCATCACGCCCAGCCACACCGCATTCATTCCGATATCCAAATATTCCACCAACGCTCAATCGCCCCACACCCCCGTTGCGCCCCGCCCTCTCTCCGCGCCATCCTCCCGGCAACGAACGAGGAAACCAGAATGCCAAGAATCACCCGGGCCGCCCTTGCCCCGCTATTGGCCGTCGCACTCGCCACCCTCCCGGCACAAGCCCAATCCCAACCCCGCCCCCTCACCTTCGCCGTCGC
>JANXSA010000429.1 GCA_025352915.1 Rhodospirillales bacterium
TCGTTCTTCACCTGGGACCATTGGGTGCCGGCCGGCAACGTCGAACTGCGCCGCCAGATCGCCGTCTTCGCCGCCAAGACCAAGGCCGAGGTCAAGGCCGACTTCATCACCTCCCAGGGCAACCAGACGTTGCTGACGGTGAACGCCGAGGCGCAGGCCAAGACCGGCCACGACGTGATCCACGGCTTTAACTTCATGATGCTCGACCAGGCCCACCTGCTGGAGCCGGTCGATGACGTGGTCAACCGGCTGCAGGCCCAAAGCGGCCCCGCCGACCCGGTGGCGACCTATCTCGGCAAGAGCAAGGGCAAATGGATCGCCGTGCCATCGAGCTGGGGCGGCCAGAACAAGGGTCCGGCCGGGCGCATCAGCATCCTCAAGGAAGCCGCCGGGCTTGACGTTGTGAAGATGTACCCAGCGGCCAATGTGCCGGAGACGCCGGAAGCCAAGGCCTGGACCTATGAGGCGATGCTGAAGGCGGCCGAGGCCTGCCACAAGGCCGGCAAGCCGTTCGGCATCGGCCTCGGCACCACCGGCGATAATGTGGACACGGCCGGTGCGATCCTGGCGGCGTACGGCGCCGAGATGGTCGACAAGGACGGCAAGATCCAGATGAAGACGGATGAGATGCGCCAGGCGCTGGAATACGCGCAAAGGCTGGTCAAGCATCTGCCGGCGGACGCGCAAAGCTGGGACGACGCCTCCAACAACCGCGCCTTGATCTCCGGCCAGAGCGCCATGATCTGGAATCCGCCCTCGGCTTGGGCTGTGGCGACCCGCGATGCCCCGGCAATCGCCGCGGATACTTGGCATTTCCCCGCGCCCGCCGGCCCCAAGGGTCGCTTTATTCCGCACGTGTCCACGTTCTGGGCGATCTGGCAATTCGCCAAGAACAAAAGCGGCGCCAAGGACCTGATCGAGTTCCTGATGCAGCCGGAGAACGTCGCCTCGCGCAGCACCGCGGTGATGGGCTACGATCTGCCTCCTTACCAGAAGATGGCCGAAGCCGATGTGTGGGACAAGATCGGCCCGCCGACCGGCACGGTCTACAACTACCCGGTGCGCAAGCAGCACAACGCGATCGAACACACCGCGCACTATCCGGCACCGCCGGAAATTGCCGTCCAGATCGCCACGCGCGGCACCGCGCCGACCATGTTCGCCAAGCTCAAATCCGGCGACTCAATCCCGCAGGTGATTACCTGGGCAACGCGCGAGCTCGAAGGCTTCCTCTAACCGCCAGCCCCGGCGCATGCCGCGAGAGACCCGACCCGGGTATTTTGCGGCATGCTGCCATGCGTGTTGCGCGCGCCTTCCAGATATGCGAGGCTTGATGCCGAGGAAGACGCGCAGCCGATAATTAGCGCGTCAAGAACTCGGCAATGCACCGAATATCACCGGGAGGGTGGGTAACTTGACGAAGAACATTCTATCGCCGCACGCCGCCACACGCCGCAAATTCCTGAAATACGGCGCCGCCGCCTCGGCGCTGCCTTGGGTGCACATCCGCACCGCCGGGGCCGCCGGCCATCTGACGATGTTCACCTGGGACCACTGGGTGCCGGCCACAAATGTCGAGTTGCAGCGCCAGATCGCGCTCTTCTCCGCCAAGACCAAGGTCGCGGTGAAGCTCGACTTCGTCACCTCGCAGGGCAACCAGACTCTGCTGACCCTGAGCGCCCAGGGCCTGGGCAAGACCGGCCATGACGTGATCTGGGGCTCCAATTTCACCCTGCTGGACCAGGCGCATCTGCTGGAGCCGATGGACGACGTGGTCAACCGGCTCGAGGCGCAAAGCGGCCCGGCCAACGCGGCAACAACCTATCTCGGCAAGTACAAAGGCAGCTGGATTGCGGTTCCTTCAAGCTGGGGCGGCATGATGTTAGGCCCAGCCGGCCGCATCAGCATGTTCAAGGACATCGCCGGCATCGACGTGGTCAAGATGTATCCGGCGGGCAATGTGGCGGAAACGCCGGAGGCCAAGGCCTGGAACATGGAGGCGTTCCTGAAGGCGGCGGAAGCCTTCCACAAGGCCGGCAGAACGCTCGGCCTCGGGCTCGGCACCACCTCGGACAGCGTCAACTCGACCAGCGTGATCCTGTCGGCGTTTGGCGCCGATATGGTGGACGGCAAGGGCGTCATCCAGATGAAGTCGGACGCAATGCGTCAGGCGCTGGAATACGCCCAGCGCCTGGTGAAATTCCTGCCCACCGACGCGCAGAGCTGGGACGACGCGTCCAACAACCGCGCCCTGATCTCCGGCCAGAGTGCCATGATCTTCAACCCACCTTCGGCCTGGGCCGTAGCCCTGCGCGATTCGCCGGCCATCGCCGCCGATACCTGGCACTTCCCCACCCCGACCGGCCCCAAGGGACGGTTCGTGCCGACCAACTCGGGCTTCTGGGGCATGTGGCAGTTCTCCAAGAACAAGAGCGCCGGCAAGGAATTGATCGAATTCCTGATGCAGCCCGAGCACGTGGCCTCGCGCGTCGTCACCTCCGCCGGCTACGACATCCCGCCATACGAGAAGATGATTGCCTCCAATGCCTGGGATCAGATCGGCCCGCCGGTCGGCACGATGTACAACTACCCGACCCGCAAGCAGCACAATGCCATCGTAAGCGTGGCGCACATGGCGGCATCTCCCGATGTTGCCTTGCAGATCATCAACCGCGGCACGGCACCAACCGTGTTCGCCAAACTGCAAGCGGGCGAGTCGATCCCCCAGGTGATCAACTGGGCCACCCGCGAACTCGAGGGCTTCCTGTAACCACCGGCCCTGACACGAGCACTGGCGCGTGCCGCGAGAGACCCGTTCCCGATATCTCGCGGCACGCTGCCATGTGCGTTGCGCAGGCCTGCTGGATGTGCGAAGTTGCCTGGCGAATCAATCGCGCAATCGCTAAATTATGCGCCCAGAACTCGGTAAATCACCGAATATCACAGGAGAGTGGGACACTTGGCCAAGAACATGGAGCACGGTACCAAGAACATTTTGGCGCCCCGCGCAGCCACGCGGCGCAAAGTCCTGAAATACGGTGCCGCCGCTTCGGCACTGCCATGGGTGCATATTCGCACCGCGGGTGCCGCCGGCACCGTGTCGATCTTCTTCTGGGACCATTGGGTACCGGCCGGCAATGTCGAAATGCGCAAGCAGGTCGCGGTGTTCGCCGACAAGACCAAGACCGAGGTGAAGGCCGACTTCATCACCTCGCAGGGCGGCCAGACCCTGCTGACCATCAATGCCGAGGCCCAGGCGCGCCGCGGCCATGACATCATCACCATCGCCAACTGGAACGTCCAGGACCACGCCGACAAGCTCGAGAACGTCGATGATGTGGTCGGCCGCTTGGTTGGAAAATACGGTCAAGCCAACGCCGTCTCCAACTACCTCGGCAAGAGCAAGGGCAAATGGGTCGCCGTGCCCTCCAGCTGGGGCACCCAGAACAAGGGTCCGGTCGCCCGGATCAGCATGTTCAAGGAAATGGCCGGCATCGACGTCACCAAGATGTATCCCGGCGTCGGCGGCAAGATCGATGACGCCAACTGGACCATGGACACCATGCTCAAGGCCGCCGAGGCCTGCCACAAGGCCGGCAAGCCGTTCGGCATCGGGCTCGGCACCACGGCGGACAATGTCGACACCGCCGGCGCGATCTTCGCCTCATACGGCGCCGAGCTGATCGACAAGGACGGCAAGATCCAGATCAAATCCGCCGCCGTGCGCACGGCGCTGGAATACTGCCAGAAGCTGGTGAAGTTCCTGCCGGCCGACGCGCAAAGCTGGGACGACAGCTCGAACAACCGCGCGCTGATCGCCGGCAACGCCTCGTTCATCTACAATCCGCCATCGGCCTGGGCGGTTGCGGCGCGCGATGCACCGGCAGTGGCGCAGGATTGCTGGCACATGCCGCCGCCGGCGGGGCCGAAGGGCCGCTTCATGCCGCACAGCATGAACTTCTGGGCAATCTGGCAGTTCGCGCAGAACAAGAGCGCCGCCAAGGACCTGATCGAATTCCTGATGCAGTCCGAGAACGTCGATGCCCGCAGCACCGCGGTGCTCGGCTACGACCTGCCGCCGTACGAGAAGATGGCGGAATCGTCCGTGTGGGACAACATCGGCCCGCCGGTCGGCACGGTCTATAACTACCCGGTGCGCAAGCAGCACAACACGGTCTCGCATCTCGCCCACATGCCGGCCCCGCCGGAAATCGCGGTGCAGGTCTATAACCGCGGCACGCTGCCGACGATGCTGGCCAAGCTGAAGGCCGGCGAGTCGATCGACCAGGTGATCACCTGGGGCCAGCGCGAGCTGGAAGGCTTCATCTGACGCACCGACATACGGCTGGCGGCGGGGCCAATCCCCGCGCCGGCCGTAACCTCGTTTCTTCGGTCCGATATTGCCCCAACCGGCAAGATCGCCGAAGCCCTTACTCCCGAAGGAGTGCCTGAATGGCAGACGGCAGCACAATGGTCGCGGGCAGCAACGTGGCGATGTCACCAGCACCTCGGCAGGGCGCCAGCCTCAGAAAGCTGTCGCGCCGGCGTTCGGTGGC
>JANXSA010000431.1 GCA_025352915.1 Rhodospirillales bacterium
GGTCCAGGGGCAAAGCCCCTGGCCTTCCTCCCTCGCCTACGGCGAATACCGCTGCAACACCGGCATCAGCTCGCGCGCGATGATCTGCTGGGTCAGCGGCCCCGCGTGGTGCCAGCGCACAAACCCCTCGCCGTCGACCAGGAACGTCGACGGCGCCGCCGTCACCCCCCAGTCGGACGCCACCCGCCCCGCCGCGTCGTACGCCACCCGGCCAAACGGATTGCCGTTGCGCTCCAGGTAGTCCAGCGCGTTGGTCCGGCTGTCGCGAAACGCGATCGCCCACATCTCCACCCGCGCCTCGCGCAACTCGTGCAACAGCGGATATTCCAGAATACAGGCCGGGCTCCACGACCCCCAGAACTTCACCACCACCGGCTTGCCCGCGCTCAGCAGGTCGCGCGTCTCGAACCCCAGCCCAACCAGGCCGGCAAGCTGGAAGCCCGGCACCCGCTTGTCCTGCAACCGCGTCGGGCTGCCGCGAAACGCCGATTGCTGGCGCGGCTGCCCCACCAGGACATCCCAATAGGCGTACACGCCAATGCCACCCGCCAGCAGCACCGCCAGCAACCCAAGCAGCTTGAACATCAGCCGCCGCTCTTGCGCGGATTCAGCGTGTTCCAGTTACCGGCCGGCGGCGCGGCACCGCTCTCCGGCTTCCACTGCCCGGATTTCTTCAGCGCCTCGGCCACTTCGGGCGGCATATAGGTCTCGTCATGCTTGGCCAGCACCTCGCTGGCCAGGAAACTGCCATCCGGCCGCAACATGCCCAGCGTCACCACCCCCTGCCCCTCGCGGAACAGGTCGGGCAAAATGCCGGCGAACTCAACATCCACCGCCGCCCGCCCATCGGTCACCCGAAACCGCGCCACCGGCTTGCCGTCATTGCGCGCGCGCGTCACGCTACCAGTCTCCACCAGCCCGCCCAGCCGCAGCATCCGCCCCGCCGGCTGCGGCTTGTCCGCCAGGTCCCCCGGCGTGACAAAAAATACCAGGTTATCGCTGAACGCCAACAGCGTCAGCCCCGCCGCCGTGCCCAGCCCCATTAGGCACAGCAACACCACGGCCAGCCGCCGCCCCTTGCGCGTGCGCAGCATACTCACAGCACACGCTCTCTATTTCGCCGCGGATCAATCGCCTCCAGCCGCCGCCGCGCGCGCCCAACCCGCAACCACGCATCCACGGCAAACCCCGCCCCCACCACCAGCGCCAACCCATACGCCGCCGCGACAAACCCAAGATGCGTCACGCCCCTTGAGCTCCCGCCAACAGCAACCCCCGAATCCGCCGCTCCATCACCGCCGCCCGCAGCCGCGCCATGACAATCGCCGCAAACCCCAACGAGAACCCCAGGATGCACACCAGCAGCGGCCACAACATGTCCACATGCATGCTCGGCGCCCCGCTCACCGAAAGCGTCGCCGGCTGATGCAGCGTGTTCCACCAATCCACCGAGAACTTGATCACCGGCAAATTGACCACGCCAACAAGCGCCAAAATCGCCCCCGCCCGATAACCCCGCGTGGGATCATCAAACGCCCGCACCAGCGCGATATGCCCAAGATACAAAAAGAACAGCACAAGGACAGAAGTCAGCCGCGCATCCCAAACCCACCACGCCCCCCACATCGGCTTGCCCCACAGGCTCCCCGTCGCCAGGCACAGCGCCGTAAACGCCGCCCCCACCGGCCCGATCTCCACCGCCGCCAGATCCGCCAGCGGATGCCGCCACACCAGCGACAAAACCGCGCACACCGCCAGCGCCAGATACCCCCCGCTCGCCAGCCACGCCGAAGGCACATGGATATAAATAATCCGAACCGCATCGCCCTGCTGGTAATCCGCCGGCGCAAAAAACAACCCCCACGCCAGCCCCCCCAGCGTCAGCACCAGCGCCGGAATCGCCACAAACGGCAGCACCCGCCCGGAAATCCGCAAAAAGCGGCCAGGATTGGCAAACCGATGCAAGCTGCGCGCAACAGGAGACGACGAGGAACTATCCACCGCGCCCATATACGCCCTGCCGCCGCCGGTTTGAAGGCCGCCCGGATTGCGCTTAACTCCCCGCCCTTACCCCCCCGCTCCTACCCAATTGGAACCCACCCCCATGCCCTACTGGCTGGTAAAATCCGAACCCGACGCCTTCTCCTGGGACCAACAGGTCGCCAACAAAATCGAACCCTGGACCGGCGTGCGCAACTTCATGGCCCGCAACTACCTCCGCGCCATGAAAAAAGGCGACCGCGCCTTCTTCTACCATTCCAACATCGGCAAAGAGATCGTCGGCATCGTCCAGGTCGCCCGCGAAGCCTACCCCGATCCAACCGTCGAGCCCGGCGAAAAAGGCGACTGGTCCTGCGTCGACATGAAAGCCGTCGCCCCAGTCAAAATCCCGGTCACCCTGGCCCAGCTCAAAGCCAACCCCGAATTCGCCGAATTCCCCCTGATCCGCCAGTCCCGCCTCTCGGTCATGCCCGTCTCCGAGGAGCACTGGGTGGCCATCTGCACGCTCGCGGGCATCAAGCCGTGAAGGCAAGGAAGACTTCTTTTTGTGAACAAAAAGAAGCAAAAAAACTTCTTCCATTCGCTCCCCACCGCCCGGCCTCCCCATGATGCGCCCCCTCTGCCGCCTGGACGACATCCCCGACGGCGAATCCCGCGGCTTCGACCCCGCGAATGGCGGCTTCACCGGCCTCTTCGCCATCCGCCGCGGCAACACCGTCTACGCCTACGTCAATTCCTGCCCCCATATCGGCGTCCCCCTCGACTGGACCCCCCACCGCTTCCTCACCCGCGACCGCACAAAAATCATCTGCGCCACCCACGGCGCCGAATTCCGCATCGAGACCGGCGAATGCACCACCGGCCCCTGCCTTGGCGACCACCTGGAAGCCGTTATGATCGAAATCAAGGACGGCGTGGTGCTGGTGCCCGCCGATGCCGGCCTGTAAACCACCCGAAACACACCAAGCGACGGGGAACCCAAGCGATGTCCGACACAATCTTTCCGGTCAAACCCGAAATCGCCGCCCACGCCCACGTCACCGCCACCCAACTCGCCGCCATGCACGCCCGCCTGGCCGACAACCCCGACCGCTTCTGGCTCGAACAATCCCACCGCGTCGCCTGGTCCCGCCCCCCCACCAAAACCGTCTCCGGCGACTTCACCGGCGACGTCCGGGTCAAATGGTTCGAAGACGGCACCCTGAACGCCACCGTCTCCTGCCTCGACCGCCACCTCGCCCGCAACGGCGACAAAATCGCCATCATCTGGGAAGGCGACGACCCCAACACCTCGGAAAAAGTCACCTACCGCGACCTGCACACCCGCGTCTGCCGGCTCGCCAACGCCCTAAAATCCCTCGGTGCCAAAAAAGGCGACCGCATCTGCATCTACCTCCCCATGGTGGTCGAGGCCGCAATCGCCATGCTCGCCTGCGCCCGCATCGGCGCCATCCACTCCGTCGTCTTCGGCGGCTTCTCCCCGGACAGCCTCGCCAACCGCATCCAAGACTCCGAATGCGCCATCCTCATCACCGCCGATGAAGGCCGACGGGGAGGCCGCAAAGTCCCCCTCAAGTCCAACGCCGATGCGGCAGTAGCGCAATGCCCAACGATCAAGCACGTCGTGGTGGTAAAAGTCACCGGCGGCAACGTCGAAATGACCCCGGGCCGCGACCACGATTACGCCACCCTGGTCGCCGCCGCCGCCTCCTGGTGCGAGCCCGAGGTGATGAACGCCGAAGACCCGCTCTTCATCCTCTACACCTCCGGCTCGACGGGAAAGCCCAAAGGCGCCCTGCACACCACCGCCGGCTACATGGTCTGGGCCAGCCTCACCCACGAGCTCGTCTTCGACTACAAACCCGGCGAAATCTACTGGTGCACCGCCGATGTCGGCTGGGTCACCGGCCACACCTATATCGTCTACGGCCCGCTCGCCAACGGCGCCACCACCCTGATGTTCGAAGGCATCCCCACCTGGCCCGATTCCGGCCGCTTCTGGCAAGTCGTCGACAAACACCAGGTCAACATCTTCTACACCGCCCCCACCGCCATCCGCTCCCTGATGCGCGAAGGCGAAGCCCCGGTAAAAAAACACTCCCGCGCCTCCCTCCGCCTCCTCGGCAGCGTCGGCGAACCCATCAACCCCGAAGCCTGGCTCTGGTACCACCGCATCGTCGGCGACCACCGCTGCCCCATCGTCGACACCTGGTGGCAAACCGAAACCGGCGGCATCCTCCTCACCCCCCTGATCGGCGCCATCGCCCACAAACCCCGCTCCGCCACCCTCCCCCTCCCCGGCGTCACCCCCCTCATCGTCGATGCCGAAGGCCGCGAACTCACCGGCGCCGCCGAAGGCAACCTCTGCCTCGCCAAACCCTGGCCCGGCATCATGCGCACCATCTACGGCGACCACGACCGCTTCATCCAGACCTACTTCTCCACCTACCCCGGCCGTTACTTCACCGGCGACGGCGCCCGCCGAGACGCCGACGGCTATTACTGGATCACCGGCCGCGTCGATGACGTCATCAACGTCTCCGGCCACCGCATGGGAACCGCCGAAGTCGAATCCGCCCTCGTCTCCCACACCAAAGTCGCCGAAGCCGCCGTCGTCGGCTTCCCCCACGACATCAAAGGCCAAGGCATCTACGCCTACGTCACCCTGAAACTGGGCGAGGAACCCACCGAGGCGCTGCGCAAGGAACTCGTCGCCTGGGTGCGCAAGGAAATCGGCCCGATCGCCGCGCCTGACGCCATCCAATGGGCGCCCGGCCTGCCGAAAACCCGCTCGGGCAAAATCATGCGCCGCATCCTGCGCAAAATCGCCGCCAACGAAACCGACAGCCTCGGCGATACCTCCACCCTGGCCGACCCCGGCGTGGTGACCGACCTGGTGGACAACCGCGTCGGATGATCCTGCGCCCCGCCACCGTGGAGGATGCCGCCGCGGTGGCGGAGATT
>JANXSA010000443.1 GCA_025352915.1 Rhodospirillales bacterium
AGCGGCGGCATGGTCAGGTCATAGCTCAGCCGGGTCAGCCCCAGGCTGGCCAGCGCCTCGGCCGCCACCAGCACGATCTCGGCATCGGCGTCGGGGCTGTCATGGCCGATCAGCTCGATCCCGGCCTGCGCCACTTGCCGGTCGGGCGCGATCTGACTGCCCTGGACGCGCAGGCATTGCCCGGCATAGGACAGCCGCAACGGCCGCGCGCGCTGCGCCAGCCTTGTGGTGGCGATACGGGCCACCTGCGGCGTGATATCGGCCCGCAGCCCCATCATCCGCCGCGTCTCGGGGTCCATCAGGCGAAACGTCTGGTCGGCCACGGCAGCACCGGTGCCGGCAAGCAGCGAGTCCTCGAACTCCAGCAGCGGCGGCTTGACCCGCTGGTAGCCATGCGCTGCGAAGGCGTCCATCAGCCCCTGCACCGCCGCCGCCTCGGTTTCGGCATCGGGCGGCAACAGGTCGCGCAGGCCGGCAGGCAACAGCGCGGGATGGGGGGGTGGATCGTCGGTCATGGGCTCGGCCAGTTGTGGGGGCAGCCAAAGGCCCGCGCCTATAGCACCGGGATCAGCGCGGCAACAGCCGCAACACGTCGGGCAGACCCGGCGTCGCCCCCCGCGCCGGCACCTCGGCCAGTCCGCCGCAAGGATTGGTGCGCGAGGCCCCGGGATCGAGCACGATCGCGCCGAGGGCGGCCAGCGGATTGGCGCGCAGCCCGCCACGCCCCAGCACGGCGATGTTCGGCTCCAGCAATGTGCCGCGCACCTGCACCGGCACCACCACACCGCCGAGCCCAGCCAGCTTCAGCCGCGGCGCGAGGTCGAGCGCCACCACCTCGGTGCCCAGATTGACCGTGCCGGTGCCGATCATCGAGATATCGCCGGCATCGGCGGCCAACAGCCGGGCGGTGGCCACGCCGCGCGCGATGGCGAAGCGGGCGATGGCGCAGTTGAGCTTTGACTCCGCCAGCTTCTGCACCTGGGGCAATGCATTGCGCAGCGCCCCCAGCCCGAGCGCGTCGATATAGCCGTTTTGCAAGATGCCCTGCCCCACCACCAGGCTGGCGGTGCCGTCCAACGAAGCGGCGATGGCGCGGGGGCTGTCGCCCTGACCGCGCAATGCGAGCACCACATCGCCCTTTGCCTCCAGCAGCGCAGGCGCCTTGGCCAGTGCCAGCAGCCGGCCGATATTGACCTGCTGGGCCGCGACATCGAGCACCAGCGCCGGCGGCGTGGCGCGGGTGTTCAACCGGCCATCGCCGGCGACGTGGCTGCCGGCCAGGGTGAAGGCATAGGGGCGCAGCGCCAGGTCGCCATCGACCAGCACCAGGCGCAGCATCGCCTGTTCCACCCGCGCCGGCGCGGTTTCCAGCAGCGTCACGCGCAGCGTCACGTCGGCGTCCAAGCCATGCAGCGCCGAGAAATCGAGCGGCTCGGCGCTGAACAATCGGCCGTCGGGCGCCTCGGCGCGCGACGCCTCACCGGTTCCCTGGGGCAGCCACGCCTCCAGCACATCCAGCTTCGTCGAGTCCAGATCGGCCGTCAGCTTGGGCCGCGGGCCGGAGAGATCGAGCGCGGCTGTTCCGGCCAGGTCCGAGCGGCCGACCCGCAACACCAGCTCGACGGCGCGCAAGGTGGCGCCAAGATCGCCCTGGATGCGGGCGGACAGATGCGCCTTGGTGGCCGGCAGGATTGCGCCGAGCAGCTCGTCGAGCGATTTCAGCGGCTCGGCTTCGGCCGACACGCTGAGGTCGAGGCCTTTTCCGGCCCGCGCGTCGGCGAGGCCGCCGGCCAGCTTGATCACCGTGCCGGGCAGGGTGACGCTGAGATTGGCGACGAATGGGCCGCCGGGGGCGAGGAAGCCGGTCGGCAGGTCGAGGTCGCCGGCAATGGCGATCGGCTGTTCGCGGTAGATCGACGACGCTGCCAGCGCGATCCGGCCATCGGGACGGGAGGTCAGCTTCAGCTCTTGCAGCAGCACCGAACGGGTTGCCTCGCCCGCGCGGGCGTCGCGCCCACGCCCATCACGCCAGGTGATGGCGATGTTGCCCAGCAGGATCTCGTCGATCAGCGGCAGGCCGCCGGCATCGGTGCGCACGCCGGGGCCGGTGTCGGACGGGGCGACGGCGGGGCGGGTGAAATCCCAGTTGCGCCGGCCCTCGGCATCGGTTTCCAGCAGCAGGTCGGCGTCACGCAGCACCACGCGGGTGATGTGCAGGGCGCGTTCGAACAGCAGCGGGCGCAGTTCGACCTCGGCGGTCAGCAGGCCGACACGCAGCATGTTCGGCTGGCTGCCCCAGGGGGCGTTGGTCAGGGTGGCGTCCTTGACCGTCAGCGACGGGCGCGGGAACAGGCGCAGGGAGACCTCGCCCTCGAAGGCCAAGGCGCGGCCGGTGGCCTGGGCGACCTGGGCGGCGAGCGGGCCCTTGAAGCGGCCGAAATCCAGCGTCGCCAGCGCCACCACGATGCCAATCGCCGCGAGCAGCACCACGCCGAACGCGGCGAACAGGATCATCCTCAGTCGCATGCCATTCTCCAAGCCAGAAGGCGCGCAAACTAGCCTGGGCGGGGGGCTGGAACAACGCGCGAGCGGGGGGCTAGAATTGGGCAGCCGTATAACAAGACGACGAGGAGCGCCCGATGGACAGTCAGCCTTCAGCCTTTACCGCCCAGGTGGCCAAGGGCGCGCCCGGGCCGGGTGTGCGTTTCGGCGGGTTTGCCGAGTATTATTTCATCGGCGGCAACAACGATCCGACGCAAATCCCCAAGGACATGCTGGCCCGCGCCGCCGAGACCGTCATCAAGCGCGATGGCCACATGATCGCGATCTACAACATGGGGGTGGGGCCGCAGGGCTATCCGCCGCTGCGGGCATTCGTCGCCGACAAGATGAAGCGGCATCGCGGGATCACCGTGGATGGCGAGAACATCCTGATCACCACGGGGTCCAACCAGGGCATCGACCTGGTGGTGGCGGCGATGATCAATCCGGGCGACGTGGTGGTGATGGAGGAGCATTGCTATGCCTCGTCGATCAGCCGGTTCAAGAAGTCCGGGGCGGTGGTCATTCCGGTGAAGCTGGACGATGACGGGATCGTCATGGACGACCTCGCCCGCATCCTGGCCGAACAGAAGGCCGCGGGCACGCCGGTCAAGATGATCTACACCATCCCGACGATCCAGAACCCGACGGGCTCGATCCTGCCGATGGACCGGCGGGTGCGGATGGTGGAGCTGGCGCGGCAGTTCGATACGCTGATCTTCGAGGATGAGTGCTATGCCGATTTGATCTGGGCCGGGGGGGCGCCGGCGGCGTTGTACTCGATGGCGCCGGAACGCACGGTGCATATCGGCAGTTTTTCCAAGACGTTGGCGCCGGCCTTGCGGCTGGGGTACGCCACCGGGGATTGGGAAATCCTGGGGCGGATGACGGCGCTGAAGAACGATGGCGGGACCGGGGCGCTGGATCAGATGATCGCTTCCGAGTACTTCACGACGTATTTCGACCAGCATGTCGAGAGCCTGACCAAGGTTCTGGGCGACAAGCTGGATTGCATGATCGAGGCGGTTGAGGCCGAGTTCGGGTCGCATATGACGCTGTTCAAGCCGAAGGGCGGGATCTTCCTGTGGATGAAACTTCCCGATGAGGTGGATGTGCGCACGCTGATTGGGCCCGCGGGGAAAGAGGGCATCGTGTTCAATCCTGGGCCGGAATGGTCGTTGCTGGGGGATGGGGCGAAGTCGCATCTGCGGCTGTGCTTTGCGCTGAACTCCAAGGAGAATATCCGCGAGGGGGTGGCGAAGTTTGCCCGCGTCTGCTTCGAGCAGACCGGGATTCCGCCGCAGAGCCGGAATGTCAGTAATGCAGCGGGGTAAGGAAGCAGTTCTTTTTTGAAAAAAAGAACCAAAAAACTTTCATCCATTGGCCCCCATGAAAATGGATGAAAGTCTTTTTGCTTTTTTTTCTACAGAAAAAGAAGGTCTTTTTTGATTTTGTTCTAAATCGGGTCAAAATTGTTTCGTATACGGAACATTTATCACGTGCGTCAGCAGGGCGGCGGTCAGGTGCGAAAAATGTGTGAGGCGTAGAAGTCGGGTCCGGCGGGCGCGCGCGGGGGGGCGAGGGTGGCCAGGAAGGCCTGATACGTGCGCGGTTCGCGGCACGGCGCGCGGGGGCGGACGGGACGCGGGGATGCTGGGGGCATTCGCGGCCGCTTCAGGATGGCGGGCGGGGTGATGCCGAGCATACGGCAGAGCGGGCGCAGGAGGCGGCCGGCTTGCGGGACGGCCTGGAGGAAAGCCTGGGTGTCCGGGCGGGCGAGGAAGAGTTCGACCGGGTAGATGGAGTGGACGGCGGGTTGGGCGAGGCGGATCAGCCAGGCCTGGCCGGCGGGGATATAGGGGCGCTGCGGGGATTGCGGGCGCGGCTCGGCTGCTTGGGGGCGGGCGGGACGGGGCTTGGGGAAGGTGCCAGCCTGCCATTGCAGGACGAGGCGATCCAGGCGCAGGACCATGCGGCCGAGGCGGTTGTGGATGGTGAGGAGGAGGAGCGGGGCGAGGGCCGGGATGCGGGCGGCGGCGAGGCGGAGCGCGAGTCTCAGGCCCGTAGCGATGGTTGTGAATGCCTGTCCAAGGGCGGTTGATGCTTCGTTCATGTTAGTTACATATGTTAGTTTGAGGAGCGATGCAAGGGGTATGTGAATCTTTTTTGCATACCCGCGCCGTGACCTTAGCCCCAGGGCAGGGCGATCGCTTATCGCGGGCGGCGTTGGCGTGGCTACCCCTCACCCAACCCTCTCCCCCAAGGGGAGAGGGCTTTTCCACGGTCAATGCGGCCGAGCGTTGGTCGCCTTCGTAGGTTTTGCGGAAGCTGACGACGCCACCGGTTCGGGTGCCGGAGATGGTGGCGTAGAGGGGGCGGCCGGAGTCAGGGCCGGTATCGGCGAGTTCGGTGATGGAGCCGCCGAGGTGTCCATCGGTTTCAATCAGGGCGGCGTCGAAGGGGACCGGGTGTGGCGGTGCCGGTAGGCATATTGGCCCCGCCAGGTGCCGGAGAGATTGGTTGGATCGGAGGAGGTCATGGGGGTGCGGAGGGTGATCAGGGTGGGTTGCGGGCCATTTTCGAAGCATTCGTGGTGTATCGACCCCTCACCCCGACCCTCTCCCCCAAGGGGAGACGATCGTAAGGGATGAAGTTTTTTTGCTTCTTTTTGTTCACAAAAAGAAGGTCTTGCTTTTGGTTTTGCGTCGCCCCCTCCGGCTTCCCCCGCAAGCAGGGGAAGAATAGTGGGTCAGTTTCCGGCGGCGGCGGCGGCGGCTTGTTCGGGACCGCGGGTGACTTGCAGGGCGTTGGGGCCGAAGCGGTCGCGGAAGGGTTGGGTGTCGATTTCTTCCAGTTGGATTTCGCCGGCGAGGACTTTTTGCTTCCAGGCCTGGTGGGCGGGTTCGGCGGCGTGGAATTCGGGCATGACTTCGGCGGCGAAGAGTTCGAGGCTTTCGCAGATGTGTTCGTGGGTGTTTTTGCCGGCCTGGTTGAGCAGGATGATCTGGTCGACGTTGCTGGCCTGGAAGCGTTTGAGTTTGCGGCGGATGGTCTCCGGCGAGCCGATGAGGCCGCCGCGGACGGCGCGCTGGAAGGCGTCGGGGTTTTCGGCCTTCCACTTCAGGTATTCGTCCCAGAGGTTGACGGTGCCCGGCGGCGGGCGCTGGCGGCCGGAGGCGGAGCCGTAAAAGCGCAGGGCGAATTGGAAGAACGGGGCGCCTTCGGCGCGGGCGTAGGCTTCCTCGTCGGTCTTGGCGCACATGAAGTAGCTGACCAGCGCCATGTTTGGGTTGGTCTGGTAGTCCGTGAGTTTGTTCAGACGCTTGGTGATGGCGTTGTAGTAGGCGTGGACCCAGGCGTGGGCGGCGTCGGCGCTGACGAACTGGAAGCCGAGGGCGCCGATGCCGCGCTGGCCGGCCATTTCGATGGTTTCGAGCTGGGAGCAGGCGACCCAGAGCGGGGGGTGGGGGGTTTGGATCGGTTTTGGCAGCACGTTGCGCAGCGGCATCTGGAAGTACGGGCCGTCATATTCGCAGCCGCCTTCGCGGAACATCGGGATCACAGCGCGGACGCCGTCTTCCCAGACGGCGCGCTTGCTTGCCATGTCGCGGCCGAACGGGCCGAGTTCGGTGATGCTGGCACCTTCGCCCATGCCAAATTCGACGCGGCCGCGGGAAAGCAGATCGAGGGTGGCGACTTTTTCGGCGACGCGGGCGGGGTGGTTGGAGGTGAGCTGGATGATGCCGTGGCCGAGGCGGATGTTCTTGGTGCGCATGGCGGCGGCGGAGAGGAACATTTCGGGCTGCGGCGAGTGGGAGTATTCTTCGAGGAAGTGATGCTCGACTTCCCAGGCGTAGTCATAGCCGAGTTTGTCGGCCAGCTCGACTTGGGCGAGGGCGTTGTGCAGCAGGTCCATGTCGCTGGTTGGGGCCCATTGCATGGAGCCCGAGGGGCGGGGGTTTTGCAGCTCGTAGAAGATGCCGAATTTCATGGCGGTTTTCCCTGGACGTTGGCGATGACGATAAGGGGGGCGGGGGCGCTCGCCAAGGGGGAGGGAAGGAGGCAAGGAGAAGTCTTCTTTTTGTGAACAAAAAGAAGCAAAAAAACTTCGTCCGTTGGCGCTGGGCCAGGGTTGGGAGCTTGCAGCGTGTCCCGCCGGCGTGACGGGCGAGGGAGAGACGAGGCTTGTGGATGAAGTTTTTTTGCTTCTTTTTGTTCACAAAAAGAAGACTTTGCCTTGCCTGGCTTTTCACGGCAGTTGTCCGTTTCGGTGGCGACGGTCAGGATGGCGGATGAAACGATGGCCGGTGCAGGCGCGCCGGCTTTTACGATACAGGGAGAACACCAATGCGTCGCCGCGATATTCTCAAGTCCGCCGTGGCTGGGTCGGCCATGCTGGCGGCGCCGTCGATTGTGCAGGCGCAGAACGCCCGCACGTTGCGCTTTGTGCCGCATGCCGATCCCGCCTCGCTGGACCCGGTTTGGACCACGGCGGATGTGACGCGCAACGTTTCGCTGGCAGTTTATGACACGCTGTATGGGGTGGATAAGGGCGGCACGCCGCATGCGCAGATGGCGGCCGGCGCCACCACTTCGGCCGATGGCAAGATTTGGGAGATCACGCTGCGCGACGGGCTGAAGTTCCATGATGGCACGCCGGTTTTGGCGCGCGATGCGGTGGCTTCGGTGGCGCGGTCGAACAAGCGCAATCCGCTGGGGCAGGCGTTGGCGCTGGCGATGGATGAGATGAGTGCGGCGTCGGACAAGGTGATCAAGATCCAATTGAAGAAGCCGTTCGGGCTGTTGCCGGATGCGCTGGCGCAATACACCACGGCGGTGATGCCGGAGCGGATCGCCAAGA
>JANXSA010000466.1 GCA_025352915.1 Rhodospirillales bacterium
CCGCGCCCGCCACCACCACCCGCCGCAGCCCGTAGCGCAGCATCAGCGCACCGGCGAACGGCGCCATCGCCCCGAACAGCACCAGCAACAGCGCCATCGCCACCGAAATCTGCCCGCGCGTCCAGCCGAACTCGCGTTCGATCGGCAGCACCAGCACGCCCGGCATCGACATCGCCGCCGCCGAACAGGTCGCGGTGACAAAGGTCAGCGCCACCATCACCCAGCCATAATGAATCCCCCGGCGGGCAAACCACGGCGCCAAGCTGGCTGCAAACATGTCGAGACCTATTCAGCCAAAAGGTGAAACAATATCGGCAGCAGCCCGCGCCACCACCGCCGCCGATTCCAAAGCCGCCCGCGACGCTGCGCCATCACCAGCCAGCGCCCGCGCCAACACCAGTCCGCCAGTCATCGCCGAAAGCACCGCCAGCGCCCGCCCTTGCCGCGCTGCGGCCGCCAACCCGGGATGCAACATCCCGATCTCCCCAGCCAATACCATCAACAGCGCCGCAGTTCCCTTCTGCAAAGCCTCTGCCAGAGCTGGCTCGGCCCGGCTCATCTCCGGCCCCAGCGACGCCAGCGTACAGCCGATCTCGGGTATGTCTCGGTGCGCCTCGCGCAGATAGTACGCAATCAACGCCGCCAGCCCCTCCTCGCCCTCCGACCTCCGCCACTTCGTCAGCGCATGCCAGCGCCGCGCCGACAGGAACAGCGAAGTCTTGGCCGCCTCCGCCACCAGCGCCGTCTTGCTGGCAAAATGCCCATAGAACGCCCCATGCGTCAGCCCGGCGGCCCGCGCCACCCCGGCAATGCTCACCCCCTCGATCCCATGCCGCCGCAACAGCCGGCCGGATTGCTCCAACATGACCCGGCGATGCTCGGCGGCAACGGTGCGGCTGACCTTCATGAATTTACATTACGATCATCATGATTAATCCCGCAACCCGCCAGCCCCACCAACGCCGTCATTGCGAGCCCTTGCGAAGCAATCCACGCTCGCCTTCGCACCCTTAACCCTCACAAAAGCCAGGCAAGCACTTCTTTTTGAAAAAAGAAGCAAAAACTTTCATCCATCAGGACTCGTAGGTCGGATAAGCGAAGCGCCATCCGACTCCTCCCTACGCACCCCCAAAAACCCTTGACGCGGATACGACGGTCATATATAGTTGCTAACTATAGAAACACTCGCAACGCTACTCACCGCCATCCTGAAAGGAATGCGCCTAGCCCTCGGCCCATACGTAAACGCCGCCCAAACGCCCGTACTCCGCCTCGCCTATGACCGCATCGCCCGTGCCGCCAACCGTTTCCACAACCTCTTCACCCGCTGGCAGACCAACACCCTGCCCACCCCCCGCCACACCCGCGCCGGACAGCCTTACACCCCCCGCCCGAAACCGTACTTCCCCGCCGGCCGCGCCTGGCTCGCCGGCGCCACTGACCACCACGTCCGCGGCCGCGCCAGCCAGCTCGAACACCTCCTGAACCACCCCGACATGCCCGCCTTCCTCGCAGCAGCCCCCCAGGCCGGAAGAGTCCTCCGCCCGCTCTGCCACATGCTCGGCGTCACCATGCCCCCAACCTTACTTCTCTCCCCTCGCGCTCGGGCGGGGGAAGCCGGAGGGGGGCTCTCGCTACCCCGCCAACCCAAACCCCGAAAACCCAAACTCCCGCCCCTCCTCCCCCTCTACCCCCAGCGCCGCCCACGCCCGATGCCGTTCATGAACTTCAGCAAAAAACCCGACCCCGTCTGACAAAGCAGCCGCACGCCTATATTATTTCGATATAAAAATAATAACAATATACGTCGGATTACGGCGCGGTATCGGGCACCAGAGACTTGATCAACTCGAACACCCGCTTACGCACCGAGGGATCGGTGATCCGGTAATACGCGCGCACCAGTTCCAGCGTCTCGCGCCGGTGCAGCGCCTCGTCGGCCCCGCCGCCGAAACTCTCCTGCGCATCCGCGAAGCCAAAGCTACGCCGCGCCCCAAGCGTCCCCGGCTGCCCGCCATACGCGGTCGCCAACGCCTCCGGCATGTCGTCGAAAAAGAAGCTGATCGGCACGTCCAGCACCCGCGACAGGTCGAACAACCGCGAAGCACCAACCCGGTTCACCCCGCGCTCATACTTCTGAACCTGCTGAAACGTCAGCCCCAACGCATCGCCCAGCCGCTCCTGCGACATCCCCATCAGCGTCCGGCGCAGCCTGATCCGCGTGCCGACATGCGCGTCGATCGGGCTCGAACGCGACTCCCGCTCCGGACGCCCTACCGGCTCCCCATTGGGCTCCCCATCCCCATCAACCGGCGTTCCCGACATATGCAGCCCCATCCTGTCTGACCGAGCCTTCTGCCCGAAAACCCCCAGCAAGTCCCGCGCGTCACAATGCGTACGGACCATTGCGGTTGATCGAAACAATAGCCGCACAACCGGAAATCGTCAACAAATGATGAACCACCCGCGGTTCTGTCTCGTCTTATGAGACTTCAAGACGCCGTGAGCGAAACCACGCCCACCCCGCCAACCCCAACGCCAACCCCAATGCCAGCATCATCAACCCCACCGGCACCAACAACCCAAACCGGGCAAAAACCGTCGCCCCCAACGCCCCCGGCAGCGCCAGCACCAACGTCCCCGTAACCCCCATCCCGATCCGCCCAAGCTCCCGTCCGAAAGCATCATACCCCGCCGAAATCCCGGTATTCGCCGCCCGCATGATCGGCAACCCTTCCTCCACCGCCCTTAACCGCGCTGCCGCCAAATGCTGCCGCGGCCCCGTCGAATTGCCGAACCACGCATCATTGGTCACCGTCACCAGCCACGCCGGCCGGTCCGCCCGATCCACCACCACCCCGGGAAAGATCACCTCGTAGCAGATCAACGGCCCCACCGGCGGCACCCCCGGCACATGCAACGTCCGCGGCCCCGGCCCACCAACGAAACCACTCGGCCCAAACGTGACCGGCAACGGCAACCAGACCGGCTGATACTCGCCAAACGGCACCAGATGCCACTTGTCGTAAATCGCCACCGCCGCCCCCGCCCCATCCAGCGCCACAAGACTATTGTAAGGCCGCCGCTCCGCATCAAAACGCACCGACCCAATCAGCGCCGGCACCCCCCGCCCCGCTTGCGCGATCATCGCCCGCGCCGCAGCATCCCGATCCAGCAAATACGGACTGGCGGTCTCCGGCCATATCACCACGGCATTCCCCTGGACCGCCCCCACCGCCCCCTGCGACAGCGTCAGGTAGCGCTCAAAGATCGCCGCCAGCAGCCCGCGATCCCATTTCTGCCCCTGCTCCAC